>JAAYDO010000196.1 GCA_012729225.1 Bacteroidales bacterium
CTTTTTATGAGTAATATGGTGGTGGGCACACCCACACAGCACGCCCCTCCACCCTCTTTTTTCTAATGACAATTTTTGAGATATTCCGACAACATTTCGGCGCACCTCTCACCATCCACACCTGCGCTCACGATGCCGCCAGCATATCCCGCTCCCTCTCCACAGGGGAAAAGCCCCTGCAGACGAACGTGCTGGAGTGTCGTTCGGTCACGCAAAATGCGCACAGGAGCAGAAGTGCGCGTCTCCACACCCAGCAAGAGTGCCTCGTTGGTGAGAAAGCCATGACTGTTTTTGCCAAAATGCCGAAAAGCCTTCTGCAAGCGCACCGAAATGAAATCAGGCAGCCAGAAGTGCATGGGCGTGCTGATCACGCCAGGGGTGTAGGAAGACTTGGGCAGGTCGTAGCTGCCCTTGCCATTCACGAAATGAGCCATACGCTGGGCCGGGGCTGTCTGCTTGCGGTTGCCTTGCAAGAAGGCAGCATACTCCAACCGCTCTTGAAACTCCATCATGGCAAGAGGCGACTGGAGGTCGGAGAGTTGGGAGCAGGGGGCAGGAGGAAGTTGCATGAGGCTCAAATCGCTCTGAAGGTCATCCACATGAAGTTCCACCACCATTCCTGCATTGCTCCACGGACTGTTGCGCTGAGAGTTGCTCATGCCGTTCACCACCAGTTGGTCAGGACCGCTGGCAGCCGGAACCACCGTGCCGCCAGGACACATGCAGAAGGAATACACACCACGCCCATCTACCTGAGTGACGAAGGAATATTCGGCTGCGGGCAAGTATGCTCCCCTACCCTCCCTACGATGGTATTGTATCTGGTCTATCAGTTCAGAGGGATGTTCCAGACGCACGCCCACCGCAATGTCCTTTGCCTCTATCTCCACACCTTGAGCATGGAGCAGGCGATAGACGTCTCGGGCACTGTGACCCGTGGCAAGGATGACTGGACCTCGGAACACTTTGTCGCCACACTGCACACCCTCCACTCTGTCGTTCTCCACAAGCAAGGCATCCATCTTGGTCTGAAAGTGCACCTCGCCTCCACACTGCAGAATGGTGTTGCGCATCGCCTCAATGATACCAGGCAACTTGTCCGTGCCCAAGTGGGGGTGCGCGTCAGCCAGAATGCTCACATTGGCGCCGTGCTGGCAAAACACATTGAGAATCTTCTCCACACTGCCCCGCTTCTTGCTGCGCGTGTAGAGTTTTCCGTCAGAAAAAGCCCCTGCGCCACCCTCGCCAAAGGAGAAGTTGGACTCCGGATCGACCACCTGACTGCGGGAAATCTGGGCGATGTCCTTTCGACGCTCGTGCACACTCTTGCCTTGTTCCACCACCACGGGGCGCACGCCCAATTCAACAAGTCGGAGGGCGGCAAAAAGTCCGCCTGGACCTGCACCCACCACAATGGCCTGAGGCTTGTCCTCCACATTGGGATAGTCAGTTCTCACATACTCATCCTCTTCGGGTTGCTCACCCAGATAGGCTCTCACCTTCAGGTTCACATAGATGGTGCGCTGGCGAGCGTCAATGCTTCTCCTCAGCACTCTCACCGCTGTCAGTTCCTTGCCATCCAGCCCCTTCTCTTCCAGAAGGAAAGCACGTATGCCCGCCTCGTCGGCCGCCTGTTCGGGCAACACTCTTATCTGATATTCTTCAATCATATTTTCATTCAAAGTGGAAGCCACAAAGATTCATCCCCTGCTCCTCCATCCTTATTTTTTTTTCTGACAATCAACTACTTCTGCATCTCCTCGAAAAAGAAGAAATAGACCGCCGCATACGGTTGGGGCACACCCTTGGCTGTTCCGATGCAGGCATTGCTGCTGTTGCGCACGATGCCGTCTCTTTCCACCTTGCCGATGGTGGCATTGCCGCGGTTGCGAATCGTGCCATCACTGTCAATCCTGCCCACCGAGGCATTGCCGCTGTTGCGCACAGTGCCGTCGTTGTCAATTCTGCCGATGCAGGCATTGCTGCGGTTGCGCATCGTTCCATCGCTGTCAATCCTGCCGATGAAGGCATTGTCTCTGTTGCGAAGCTCTTGTGCATTCATGCTGCAAGCAAAGAGACAGAGCAACAAGAGGAGAACACTTTTCTTTCCCATTTTCTTCTGATTTAGGTTATTACACTTGGCGTCTTTGTTTCTTTCCGAAAGTTTACACAAAGATAGACATTTTCTCACACACCACCAAACATTCCCTCCGTTTTTTTGTATTCATTCGTATTTCCACACTATTAAAGACACAACTTTTTTGCGGGTCACCAAATTTCAAGGCTAATACAATTCATCAACCCATGTTAATTATCCAAGATTCCTATCGAAGTCTTATCGAAGGCATATCGAAGGCATATCGAAGGGTCGCAGAAGCATGGGGTGGGTACACTAAAGACAACGCATTATCTCAACCACACCCTATGATGTGCACAGTGGCACAAGAAGAAAAAAGAAAACAAAAATGTTGCATCTTCAATAATATAGAAATGGAGGGGCATGAAACACAACCTTTTTTCCGAATTCGTCGAACTCACGTTGTTACCAGAAAAGAAAACATTCTGTAGCCTGTCTGAAATTCACGAAATTCACACTTTTCACAAAAAGCATACGGACGGGGAAAGCCCATCCTCTCGGAAAGGGACAAGCAGAGCAAGACGCACAAAGAGCAAAAGTGGATGCGAGAAGACGGGGCTTCGGCACACACCCGAGAGACAATGCTCCCATTGAAAGCAAACAGGATGAAAAAAGAGGGAGAAGGAGATGAAAAAACCTTTTTCGTTTTGAAATATTTCCGTTTTTTCGTATCTTTGCAAAAACAATTGAGAGCAACATGGAAAATTATATTGTTTCGGCACGGAAATACCGCCCCATGACGTTCGACACGGTGGTGGGACAGGGGGCACTGACCGTCACACTGAAGAATGCCATCCAGAGCGGGAGGCTGGCTCACGCCTACCTCTTCTGCGGACCGAGAGGCGTGGGAAAGACCACCTGCGCGCGCATTTTCGCCAAGACCATCAACTGCCTGACCCCACAGCCCAACGGGGAGGCTTGCGGAGAATGCGAATCGTGCAAGGCATTCAACGAGCAGAGATCATACAACATCCACGAACTGGATGCCGCCTCCAACAACTCGGTGGAGGACATACGGCAACTGATCGACCAAGTGATGGTGCCACCCCAGATTGGCAAATACAAGGTGTTCATCATCGACGAGGTGCACATGCTCTCACAGGCCGCCTTCAACGCCTTCCTGAAGACACTGGAAGAACCACCCCATCACGCCATCTTCATCCTTGCCACCACAGAGAAGCACAAGATTCTTCCCACCATCTTGAGCCGTTGCCAAATCTACGACTTCAAGCGCATGGGAGTGCAGGACATCGTGGGGCACCTGAAGACAGTGGCAGAGAAGGAGGGCATCCAAGTGGAGGAAACAGCACTGAACGTGATAGCCCAAAAGGCAGACGGGGGCATGCGAGATGCGCTCTCCATCTTCGACCAAGTGGCTTCCTTCTGCGGGGGAAATATCACCTATCAGCGTACGATTGAGAACCTCAACGTGCTCGACCACGAGTATTACTTCCGACTGATAGACGACTGTCTGGAGGTGAAAATCACCGAGTGCATGCTCACACTGAACGAGGTGCTTACCAAAGGATTTGAGGGGCAATACTTCATCACCGGGCTCTCAAGCCACCTGCGCAACCTGCTGGTGAGCCAAGACGAGCAGACCGTGGGGCTGATCGAGGCAAGCGAGGAGGTGAAGAGGAAATACCAAGAGCAGGCGAAGAAGTGCAAGCCCCAGTTCCTCTTTCAAGCCATGAGGCTGGCAAACGACTGCGACCTCAACTACAAGCAGAGTCAGAACAAGAGACTGCTGGTGGAACTGACGCTCATCGAGATGGCACAACTCTCCTCCGATGACGAGCCCTCTTCGGGGCGTCGCCCTGCGAAGATTCTTAAACCCATATTCGACCAACTCAGAAAGAGTGGTCAAGCATCGCCAGCCCGACAGGCTGAGAGGATGAACGCAGGACAGGCTGCCGGCGCAGCCTCGCCTGCCGAGAACACAACAGAGCGACAAGGCGCACTGGCGGCACAAACCGAACAGACAAGCAACGCCACAGACTCACAAGGTGGCAATGCCCCAACAGGCGCTCCCACCTCGCCCATCGGAAAGAGAAGCGCAATGCCTGCCAGACATGCCATGCAACCTCGCACTTTCTCCCTGAGACAGGCTCGAGCCATGACTCAACAGGCACAGGAGGAGCAGCAGGAGGAGCAGGTGACCATGGACTTTGAAGATAAGCCTGTGGACAAGATCTACCTTGTGGTGGTGTGGAGAATGTTTGCTCAGAAACTTCCCCAGGAGGAGAAAGCCATGTCGGTCAGAATGGACAACATGGAGCCTATGCTGCAGGAGGATGGCAAGACCTTCGTGGTGATAGCCGACAACCCCTCCGTAAGGAATGACCTGGAGCGGATGAGACCGAAGATAGAGACTTTCATGCGGCTGAACCTACAGAACAAGACGCTCACGATGGACACGCGTCTGCGTGAGATCACAGACAAGAAGAGGGTGTATAGCAGAAAGGAACTGCTCACCATGATGCTGGAGCAGAGCGAGGCACTCAGAAAACTGAGAGACGAATTTGAATTGGAACTGGCATAAAAAACTGAACTGGAACAGACATAAACAGAAATGGGAAAAGGAAAACTGGCTAAATTTGCCGAAATGGCTGTCAATCCGCTCGTGGTGGAGTGCCCCTTCTCACAACTGCAAGAGAGGGGCTTTGAACTGAAAGGAAGATGGCATGAGGACTTTTTCAAAAACGACCACCCCATCGTGTTGGAACTGGGATGCGGACGGGGCGAATACACCATAGGGCTGGCTCGCCGATTTCCGGAGAAGAA
This sequence comes from Bacteroidales bacterium, assembly GCA_012729225.1. Lineage (GTDB taxonomy): Bacteria > Bacteroidota > Bacteroidia > Bacteroidales > Bacteroidaceae > Minthosoma. The sequence continues at coordinate 4,922 of JAAYDO010000196.1, forward strand.
CTTCATCGGCATCGACATCAAGGGTGCGCGCATGTGGCATGGAGCCAAGACGGCACAGGAGGAAGGACTGAAGAACGTGGCTTTCCTACGCACAAACATCGAGGTCATCCACGAGTTTTTTGCAGAAGATGAGGTGGCGGAACTCTGGCTGACTTTCTCCGACCCTCAGATGAAGAAAGCCACCAAGCGACTCTCCTCCACTTTCTTCATGCAACGCTACCGACACTTTCTGGTGGATGGGGGCATCGTGAATCTGAAGACAGACTCCAATTTCCTCGCCACCTACACGAAATACATGGTGGAGAAGAACCTCTTCCCGCTGGAGCAGTGCACCTTCGACCTCTATGCCGAAAAGGAGGTGGACTCGTCGCTCACCGACATCCAGACCTACTATGAAAGCATGTGGCTCGAAAAGGGCATCCCCATCAAGTATCTACGTTTCAGACTGCCCAAAAACGGCATGCTGGAAGAGCCCAACATAGAGATTCCTGTGGATGGCTACCGGTCATACGACCACGAGGTGGTCAGCACAAGGAAGACTGGAAAATGATTTTCAGGCGAAATGTGAATTTTGTAAATTGTGAATTTTGTGAAAAGTGAAGTGATAAATTCAATCTCCCACTTGCCAACGAGTGAACATGCCAAAGAGCTGCCTGCCCGAACGGAGGTGTGCTTGGATTTTTCCTGAAGACCAAGCCGCCTTTTTGATTTTCAATCTCTACAGGAAGCGGTCGATAACACGCTTCACCCTTCACTTAAAAAAAACGACTATGACTATATATCCAAAACTCATACATGATGCCCTCTCCACAGTGCGCTATCCTGGCAACGGCAAAAGCGTGATGGAGAATGAGATGCTGGAGGATGACCTCCGCATTGACGGCATGAAGGTGTCGTTCTCTCTCATCTTCGAAAAAGACACCGACCCCTTTAAGAAATCAGTGGTGAAGGCTGCTGAAACAGCCATCAAGACCTTTGTGCATCCCGATGTGGAAGTGACCATTGGCACAAAGGCAAAGACGGCTCTCCCCCCAGAGCCCGACAAGTTGCTGCCCGGTGTGAAGAACATCATCGCAGTGAGTTCAGGCAAAGGCGGTGTGGGCAAATCGACTGTGACGGCCAACCTCGCCATCGGTCTGGCCAAACTGGGCTTTCGGGTAGGACTGCTCGACACGGATATTTTTGGTCCATCCATGCCTAAGATGTTTGGTGTGGAGGAGGAGCGCCCTTATGCAGACACGGTGGACGGCAGAGACCTGATTGTGCCCGTGGAGAAATATGGCGTGAAACTGCTCTCCATAGGCTTCTTTGTAGACCCCGACCAAGCAACCCTCTGGCGTGGAGGCATGGCCTCTAATGCTCTCAAGCAACTCATCACTGATGCCAAGTGGGGCGAACTCGACTACTTCATCCTCGACACTCCTCCTGGAACGAGCGACATCCATCTTACGCTGATTCAGACGCTGGGCATCACGGGGACAATCATTGTCTCCACCCCTCAGCAGGTGGCGCTGGCAGATGCACGCAAGGGCATCAACATGTATATGAACGAGAAGGTGAATGTGCCCATCCTTGGTCTGGTGGAAAACATGGCATGGTTCACTCCTCAAGAACTTCCTGACAACAAGTATTTCATCTTTGGCAAGGACGGAGCAAAGAAATTGGCGGAGGAACTCAACGTGCCTCTTTTGGCACAGATTCCACTCATCCAGTCGGTGTGCGAGACAGGCGACAAGGGTGAACCTGCCGTGCTCAATCCCGCCTCGCCCGAAGGGATGGCTTTCATGAGCCTGGCATCGAAGGTGGTGACTCAGGTGGATAAGAGAAATGCGGAAATGGCACCTACACAAAGAGTGGAGGTGAGTGAAAAGTGAAGAGAGAGAATCTAAGTGACTTCCAGCTGAGACTGGCTTTTAATTTATATGCTTGCTCTTTGACAACATGCTTGCTCTTTGGCTATGGATTTTTAGATTTTTCTTAGAGACCAAGCGACCTTCTTGATTTTTAGTCTTTACAGGAAGCGGTCGATAATACATACTTTTCACTTGAACTATTTTTACTAAACCAAAGACCATGCTCCATCCCCTACCCCCGCAAGCAGAAGGTATTCCTGCTCCTGAGCAGTTTACCTATCCATTTTGCTATCGTCCTCACCCTCTTTGCCAAATAGCCGCCAAGGAGGTGATGGACTACTGCTACCACACTCCAGACATGTTTCCCCACGAGGGGAAGATGTTTGGTGTGCTGATTGTGGAGAAAGACGGACAACGCTATTATCTAAGGGCGTTCTCAGGCATTTACAACGGTTCGTACCACCACGAGGGTTTCGTGCCTCCAGTGTGCGACCTGCAAGACAGGGAGGGATATTTTCATCAAGAGGAAAAACGCATCAGCCATATCACCCAGCAGTTGCAGGACTCCTCCTCCGAGGACGAGAGAACGAAACTGAAAGCCTTGAGGAAAGAGAAATCAAAAGCCTTGCAGATGTGGACATTTCAGCAGTTCCGCATGCTCAATGCCCATCGGCAGACGGCTGACCTTCTGGAGATTTTCAAGGACTACAAGTCGCCTTTCAGCGTGGAGAAATATGTAGATTACAAGGAAGGGCGCACGCCTCACAAGCCTAAATCCAAGCAAGGCATACCTCCTGGTGGGGCTGGCGAATGTTGTGCACCAAAACTTCTTCAATACGCCTATCAGCACAGCCTGAAGCCAGTCTGCATGGGCGAGTTTTGGGTTGGACCGTCCCAAATGAATGAGATGCGGCTGGAAGGGAACTTCTATCCTTCTTGCCAAAGCAAATGTATGCCTATCCTCACCTATATGATGCAAGGGCTCGATGTGGAGGAGAACCCGATGCTGACCAGAGGCAGGCGACTGCTTCAAGATGTGCACATCCTCTATGAAGACAACGATTTGATGGTGGTGTACAAACCTTCTGGGCTTCTTTCTGTGCCGAGCAAGAATGTGGACGAGGTTTCTCTTCAGGCTTATCTTGCCGCCAGCAATCCCAATGTCCGACTGGCTCACCGTCTGGATCAAGATACATCTGGTCTGATCATCGCATCCAAGAATATGGATACTTACCGAAAGCTGCAACAACAATTCACCCAACATGAGGTGGAAAAGAAATATGTGGCTATTCTCGATGATTCCCTTGCCTGTGCACCTTCCACCGAGGGCATCATCTCCCTGCCTCTCTCCCGCAATCCTTTCGACTCTCCTCGTCAAGTGGTTGATCATCAGTATGGAAAACCTGCCACCACACGCTATCACTTCGTTGGTGAGAATCGGGTGGAACTATTCCCCGAAACAGGTCGCACACACCAGTTGCGCGTGCATTGCGCTCATCCTGAAGGGCTGGGACGCCCCATCAAGGGTGATGTGCTCTATGGCACACCTGCAGACCGTCTCTACCTCCATGCAGAGAGCATCACTTTTCTCCATCCCACCACAGGGGAAAGGCTTACTTTTTCCGAGAAGGGTTTTTAGAAGTGAAAGTTTAATGGATTCTCTTTTCTGCTTGATTAGCAACAGAATAAGAGTTTACAAAAAATAAGTGCAGTACCTCATGATGAAGTGCTGCACTTTCTTGTTTTATTTTGAGAGTTTCTTTATAAACCGAGATCCTTCTTGATGGCATCCATCTTGACCTGACCTTCAGCCGTGGCAGAAGGATAGCATCCAGCACACTTCATCTCACCTCTCACCTCCACATAGAACTTAATCTTAGGTTCTGTGCCTGAAGGGCGAACGGAAATCTTTGTGCCATCGGCAGTGAACCACTGGAGCACATTGCTTGTGGCGGGCATGTCGAGTGCTGATTCCACACCGTTGCTGACCATCTTGAGGGTCTTGTAGTCCTTCACGCAGATCACCTCGCTGCCGCCGAGTGACTTTGGAGGATTCTGACGGAAGTTTTCCATCATCTGCTTGATTTCATCTGCACCAGACTTGCCTGGCTTAGTCACAGAAATGGCACTCTGATAAGCGAAGCCATAGTCGAGGTAAATCTTCATGAGCAGGTCGTAGAGCGTCATGCCATTGTCCTTTGCCCATGCAGCAATTTCGCAGAGCAGACAGATGGAAGCAGGACTGTCCTTGTCACGCACTTTGTCAAATGGCAAGAATCCGAATGATTCCTCACCACCACCTATATATTTCTTCTCGCCCTCGGAAATCTTTATTTCACGGGCAATCCACTTGAAGCCTGTATAGACATCACGTATCTCCACATGATTGCGCTTGGCAATCTCGGCAATGGTCTCTGTGGTCACGATGGTCTTCACCATGAACTCGTTTCCCTTCAACTGACCCAACTTCTTCTTGTTCTCTATAATATAATAGGAGAGCATGAGAGCGGTCTGATTGCCATTGAGGATACACCACTCGCCCTTAGGGTCGCGACAGACAACCGCCAGACGATCTGCATCAGGGTCGGAAGCCAGCACCAAGTCGGCATTGAGTTTGTCTCCCAATTTCATGCCGAGTGTCATCGCCTCTGCATTCTCTGGGTTGGGAGAGACAACTGTGGGGAAGTTGCCATCTATCACCATCTGCTCCTTGACCACATTGATGTTCTGGAAGCCCCATGTGCGCAGAGCCGCAGGAATAATCACACGACCCGTTCCGTGCAGTGGAGAATAGACAATGCAAAGATCCTTTTGGCGGAGAATCACATCCTGATCTACGAGTGCCTCACGAACAGCATTCAGATAGTCGATGTCCATCTCACCGCCAATAATCTTGATGAGGTCCTCATTCGGCTCAAACTTCACTTGGTCGATGGTCACCTTGTTCACCTCGTCGATGATGCCCGTATCGTGTGGTGCAAGCACCTGTGCACCATCATCCCAGTAAGCCTTATAGCCGTTGTATTCACGTGGGTTATGGCTCGCCGTGATATTCACTCCTGCCTGCGCGCCCAAATGGCGGATGGCATAAGAAATCTCAGGAGTGGGACGAAGGCTCTCGAAAAGATAGGCCTTGATTCCGTTAGCAGAGAAGATGTCTGCCACTGTCTCGGCAAAGAGACGAGAGTTGTTGCGGCAGTCATGACCTACCACCACACTAATATCCTTCTTTCCTGCAAAAACCTTGTTCATATAGTTGGCAAAACCTTGGGTAGCCATGCCCACGATATACTTGTTCATGCGGTTGGTACCAGCACCCATGATTCCACGAAGACCACCTGTACCAAACTCCAGATTCTGATAGAAAGCATCGATGAGGGCAGTCTTGTCCTCATTGTCGAGCATCGCCTTCACCTCTGCCTGTGTGTCGGCATCAAAAGCTGGCGAAAGCCATTTCTGTGCCTCTGCCGTACACTGATTTATAAGTTCTTGATCCATTTTTTATATTTTACTTGAATAAACTTGATTCTGGATTGCAAAGGTAGTGCAAAAAATCGAGTTGGCAAGTGAAATGGATAATAAATTTCATTTTTCCAAGCGTAGGAAATTGATCCCCGATGAGGAGCATGCGCAATGAAATGCACACTTATTTTTCATCAACCCTCTTTCCAAAGAGCAGTACATTTTTTATAAAAAAGGAACGAAAGAGTAAAAAAAAACACTGTTGTAACTCAAATGTAGTAAAGATTTCTTTGTGAAAAAGCTGTGTTTTTGTACCTTTGTCATCAAAATCACGAATATATAGTTATGTCTTTACTGATTGTATTCAAACTTTTAGGCTCGCTCGCCCTCCTCATGTTTGGCATGAAGATGATGAGCGAAGCCTTGCAGAAGATGGCTGGTCCTCAGTTACGCCACGTGTTAGGAGCGATGACCACTAATCGTTTCACAGGAATGCTGACAGGTATGTTTGTCACAGCAGCAGTCCAATCATCTACAGCCACCACTGTGATGACCGTCTCCTTTGTAAACGCAGGACTCCTCTCTCTGGCTCAGGCCATCTCGGTCATTATGGGTGCCAACATCGGTACAACCCTCACTGCCTGGATCATGTCGGCAGGATTCTCCTTCAATGTGTCTGACACGGTTTTCCCTGCATTCATCGTCGCCATGTTCCTTATCTATAAGAAGAAGCACCGCATCATTGGTGATTTCATCTTCGGACTCTCCTTCCTCTTCTTTGCACTTGGCACACTTCGCCAGACAGGTGTGGACATGAACCTTGGAGAAAACGAGGCTGTGCTCAACTTCTTCTCGTCATTCGACCCTAACAGCTTCTGGACCACACTCCTCTTCCTCATCATGGGTGGCATATTGACCATGTGTGTGCAGTCTTCAGCAGCCGTGATGGCAATCACCATGATTCTCTGTTCGAGCGGCGCACTCCCCATCTATCAAGGCATAGCCCTTGTGATGGGTGAAAACATCGGCACTACCGTCACCTCCAACCTTGCCGCACTCACCGCCTCCACCCAGGCACGCCGTGCCGCCTTTGCGCATATGTTCTTCAACCTCTTTGGCGTGGTGTGGATCTTGTGTGTCTTCCATCCATTCATCAATTTCATCTGCGAGTTGGTGGGCTTCGATGTGAACATGACGAGAGAGTCTGCTGGCATAGGGGCATTCATGGATAATGCCGCCAAACTCAGCTTCGTCTTGGCAGCTTTCCACACCGTCTTCAACTTGGCCAACACCTTCATCCTCATTTGGTTCATTCCACAACTGGAGAAGATCGTATGCCTTGTCATCCGTCCAAAAGACAACAAGAAGACAGACAAGGGTGTGCATCTACGCTTCATCGAAGGCGGTCTGATGGCCACACCTGAAATCTCCGTGTTGCAAGCCCAGAAGGAGATTGTGCATTTTGCAGAACGCATGCAGAGAATGTTTGAGATGGTGAGAAGTCTCCTTGACGAGAAAAACAAGAAAGAATTTGATCGCATCTTCGAACGTATCAAGAAATATGAAGGCATATCTGACAACATGGAAATAGAGATTGCCAACTATCTTGAGAAGGTGGGCAACGCACACCTCTCCGACGAGAGTAAGACCAAGATTCGTTCCATGCTCCGCCAGATTAGCGAACTGGAGAGTATTGGCGATGCCTGCTACAATATTGCACGCACCATTTCCCGCAAGCATGAAGGCAGAGAAGAGTTCACCGATGCCCAGTATGCTCATCTTCATGAGATGTTGGGACTCGTCAATGAGAGTGTGGCACAGATGATTGTGACTGTCAGCGGACGACGTGAAGACCAGAGCATCGAACTCTCTGCTGAGATTGAACACGACATTAATGCCATGCGCGACCAACTGAAGATGCAGAACATTCAGGATGTGAACGCTCATCAATACTCCTACACCCTCGGCACTCAATACATCGACATCGTTAGCGAATGCGAGAAACTGGGTGACTATGTGATGAATGTGGTAGAGGCCCGCATTGGTCGTCCCTCCCTACATTATAGAGGTCTGATGATGAACATCGACAAGAAGGCCGTCTCGGTGAATGGAGAGACCGTTGTGCTCACACGGACTGAATTCGACCTGCTCCATCTCTTGCTGGCCAACCGTGGCCAGATCTATTCTCGCCAGCAACTGATTGACTCCATTTGGCCAGATGTGGTTGTCACGGATCGCACCGTGGATGTAAACATTGCCCGACTCCGTAAGAAGCTCGGTGCTTATGCTTCCAACATCGCCAACCGTGCAGGATTTGGCTACTACTTCGAGGAGGACAAGAAGGCAAAAGCCATTGCTGAAGCGGAACAGTCCGTTGAGACAGAGCCCTCCACCGAGACTGAACCATCAGCAGATCCTCCTCAAAAATAAGCTAAAGAATCGATCATCAACTCTCCCCCAAACGGAACTGAAGAAAAGAAGCATGGTCTGAGGATGTACAAATCACCAACCCACCTCGCTTCCTCCATCTTTCTCATTCTTTATCATATCCAACTGGGAAAGAACCATTTACGATTCTTTCACAGCGCAACACTTATAGAGGCAGAAATGAACAATGCTTCAAGTGCCATCGAACAATGCTTCAAGTGCCAACGAACAATGCTTCATCGACCAACGAAACATTGTTCATTATTCAGCAAGACTGTATGGGGCATTTAGCGTGACCTCATTTCAACAACCTTACATTCAATAAGGAGACAAAAAATGCTGGCAAACCATTCGGTTTTCGCCAGCATTTTCCATCTCTACATTTCCGTTGATGTGTTGGACGGATAAAGTTTCCTGTTTGATTAAAACAGGCTTCGGTGTCCCTCGCTCTTCTCCTACTTCATCAGATACTTCTCGCCCGTTTCCTCCATCACTCTCTTGATGAAAGGCTCTGGATAGCCTGGGCGGATGGGAGAATCCACTAAGCCGTGTGCTGTCCTCTTGAATTCTCTCGGATTCTGTTCATCCACCTTCTTCACTGCCATATCCAGATGCTTCACCACGAGATACTGGAAGAGGTCGGTCCAAGCAGAAAGCATTCTTTCGGAAAGAGTGTTTGAAGTTTCCGTGAGTTCGGCTGTGAGCCTTTCCGCACCTGCTTTCTCAAGAATTTCCTTGAAGCGTTGAGCATATTGAGACTCTGAGTCCACAAATGTCTCAATGTGTTTTCTGCATCTGAGCACATCAGGAAACATCTTGTCATAATAGGGATAAACCATATTGCTTACCGTATTCTGCACCCAGAAAGCAGACTCCCAAGAGAAGGTGGCGTCATCCTGTTTGCCCTCCACCCTACGGAAGCAACGAGGCACTTCACTGATGCCACAATAGAGAGGCACAAAAGGAGTCATGTTGGGATCATCATTCGTCACCCAAGCAATACCACCAATAGCATCAGGATATTGGTCACGCATCTGTCCCACAAAAGAGAAAGAAGTCTGCTGAGTGGAAATGGGACGCTCGTTGAAATAGGTCTTGTCACCAACCTTAAACTCCAGAGGAGTGGGACGATAAGGCATATTGTATGGCCCCGCACCCAACTCGTTTCGTATATCAAAAGGAGTGTTCTCATAATGATCACGCATTGCATCCATCACCTCCTGCACCTTGATCAAGTGACGAGGCTTCATGTAGAGCGGCATCTCGCCCTTCTGGTCATTGCCCTTGGCATACTCCACATACTGATCCATACCATCACAGCAGCGATTGAAGAGACTCCACACACGGGCCTCACAATAGCGCACAGCACCGAAATCATTGGGAGCATAGGCATCTCGGAAAGAGAAATCGGCATCCTTGCCACTGAAGTAGCCTTTCTTTCTGGCGAAAGAAATCAAATCCTTAGAGCGCAACATCTGCTTCTTATCAAACTGGCTCAAGCGAGTGATACGGCTCTGGTTGGCATGGCCAGACACACAATCGTCAGGAATACGCACAGCCACCCACACTGCGCCCTTCTCTCCTGCGCCCTTGCCTATCAACTCCATCACCCATGCCTCATTCTTATCACAGATAGAGAAGGTTTCTCCCTCTGAACAATATCCATGCTGCTCCACGAGCGAAGTCATCACCTGGATAGCCTCACGAGCAGAAGTGGAACGCTCGAGAGCAATGTAAATCAGCGACCCGTAATCAATACCAAAAGGCAGTTCAGCAGAGCCAATCTGCTTGCCATCCGTGTCCCAAAGTTCCTTTCTACCACCAAAAGTGGTCTCTGTGATGCTCACCTGCAACTCATTCATCTGAGCCACCACATTGTAGGTTCTCTCTGCCTGAGGAATCTCACCCAAATACTTGTTGGTGTCCCATTCATATACCTTTCTCATTTCACCTTTGGCATGCACACCACCCTTGTGGCTATACACATCGCCATACATACCATAAGAGTCAGCATTATAACTCACCATCACACTGCCATCAGCACTCGCTTTCTTACCTACAATCATATTTGTGCAAGCCGCAAGAGAGGAAAACATGGCAGATGCTCCCCATGCAACCATCGAGATAAATAAAGTCTTTCTTTTCATAAATAACCTAAAATCCGCAACTATCATCCAATACGTGATTAAGGGTAGATTTATGAGTCGTTAGTAGCAGCTTTCAGTAAAAAGCAACAGCACAACATCAATATGTAGCCACCATCCCCTTACCCCACGA
>JAAYDO010000189.1 GCA_012729225.1 Bacteroidales bacterium
AACATGTAGTAATGCTTGAAATTACGGAATGACCCGAAGTGGAAATACAACAGAATAGTCATAATCTCACTGTCTGACAATGATGCTTTGCGGTTTCTTCGCTTCCTTCCATCATCGCTCAAAAACACTTTTCCCGCATTTTCTGCCTCAAAATACTTGCAAAACTCGTCAATAACACAAAATAATTCTGTAACTTTGTAACCGGTAGTCATAGCTTATATTCTTGTAACTAATTGCTTTTCACACATAAAGATACAAAATATTTGTTGGACTACCAACTTTTTTCCCAACTATTTTAGATATTTCTTATCCCGAACTGAGGTAATCATAACTTTTTGTTACAAAGAAAGATATGATGTTTACAAGAACTTCAGAAAGATTCTTTTTCTTGCTTTTGAGGATGGGTCTGAGATAAAGTTTGCCCGCCTTAACTTGCCTGGCTTCTACTGAAAGTGGTTCTCCATAAAATTGGCATCGAATTTTATCGGAATTTGAAGGGCAGAAGCATAGCGAAGAGACACAAAAGTGCTACATGATTTGTTCAGATAGAGAAAGAGTCTCATTCTTCAGAAAAGCATCGGTTGCTCTACCCTATCGAATCTTCTTACGGTATTCATTCCAACGGGTGCGGATGTTATTGACATATTCGTAGGTCTCTCTGCCACGGAAGTAGCCATGACGGACTTCGGGTTGGTTGTAGAAAGCGGGATCGCTCATCTTGAGCACGTAGGAATCGACATTGCCGAGCCACTTGTCGGGATTGCGACCATTCTTTTGGGCGAGGGCACGGGCGTCATCCACATGACCGGGACCTGCATTGTAGGCTGCCAAGATGAAGTTGATACGCTCATCGGGATTGGTTATAGATGCGTAGTGTCTGTTGAGTTGGGAGATGAGTCGAGTGGCTCCTCGCACATTGCTTACAGGGTCGAACACTTCTGTCTGGGACACACCTACCTGACGAGCCGTGGATGGCATAAGCTGCATGAGTCCCATCGCACCCATGTAGGAAACGGCTTGAGGGTCGAAGGTGGACTCTTGGTAGGCCTGGGCAGCGAGGAGTCGCCAGTCCCAACCGCAGGAGGGAGCGAATCTTTTGAAGATGTCATCGTATTGGGATATTTGACCTCGACTGGCATTGAGGATGGGTGATGACACGTGGCGACGAGGTGCATAGGTGCGTCCACCCTTGGAGCGTACACGGATGGTGGTGTAGTCGAAGAAGTCGGTTTGATGGACTTCCATCCATTGCGAGAGGGATTCGGACAGAAGAGGCGAATCTTTGCGAACGACCCAAGCGGCATGGGGACGAGGCTGAAGAGAGGAGTCGTGACGCTGGCGAGACACACTATCCATGAATTGCCTCATCTCCTGCTGGGCGATATAATTGACCACGGAAGAGAGAGAGTCGGCTATGTCCACCTGATATGCTACCATATCGCCCTCGCCATCCATGAGTTTTCGGATCAGTTCCCTCTGATTGCGCGACACCTCCACGCGGATACTGACACCGATGCTCTTGGCGTATTCGCGGGCAAGCATGAACTGAAGTCCGAAGTCTTCACCACGAAAGTCGAAGTAACTCTCTGGACCATAAAGGGTGAGGACTATGAGTTCGCCGTTCTGCTGGATGTCGGGCAGGTCGAAATGAGGGGCGGACTGGGCAGAGGCATGGACATAAGGAGACTGCTCAGCAGCAGTGCGCGACTTTTGATCGTCGCATGCAATGATGCTGAGCAGTATGCAGAGTAGTATGCAGAGTCTCGTCTTCAAAACTCTTACTTCTTCTTTTGGGACGAACGGCTCTTGACACGTGCACGGATTTCCGCCTTGTGCTTTGCCGCACCCGACTTGTGGGAACCTGTCTGATAGCTCTTCTTACGGGCCTTGGTCTTCACCTTGTCGGAATCATCCTTCGGTTCTTTGGCTTTGCCAAAGTTGATGCCATTCATGATGGCGTACTGAATCTCGTTCTCTGATGCCATAAAGGATTTGATTAATGATGGAAGAGGCGTATGCCAGTGAATGCCATGGCAATGCCGTATTTATTGCAAGTATCGATAACATTGTCGTCACGCACAGAACCGCCTGCCTGAGCAATATACTGCACACCGCTTTTGTGAGCGCGCTCGATATTGTCGCCAAATGGGAAGAATGCATCTGAACCAAGACACACATTGGTGTTCTGAGCCAACCAAGCTTTCTTTTCCTCGGCTGTGAGTGGTTCAGGCTTTTCGGTGAAGAAGTTCTGCCAAGTGCCTTCACGAAGCACATCCTCATATTCATCACCTATGTACACATCAATCGTATTGTCGCGATCGGCACGACGGATGTCTGCCTTGAATGGAAGGGCAAGAACTTTAGGACACTGACGAAGCCACCAAATGTCGGCCTTGTTGCCTGCAAGACGGGTGCAGTGGATACGGCTTTGCTGTCCGGCACCAATGCCGATGGCCTGTCCGTCCTTCACGTAGCAGACAGAGTTGGACTGAGTGTATTTGAGGGTGATGAGTGCAATCTTGAGGTCACGCTTAGCGTTGGCAGGAAAATCCTTGTTGGCTGTTGGGATATTGGCAAAGAGGTCATCGCCAGTGAGGTCTATCTCATTGCGACCCTGTTCGAAAGTGATGCCAAACACCTGCTTGCGCTCTATTGGAGCAGGCATGTAGTCAGGGTTCATCTTGATGACACAATAAGTTCCCTTACGCTTTTCCTGAAGAATCTGTAGAGCCTCTGGAGTATAGTCTGGTGCAATGATTCCATCGCTCACCTCACGCTTGATGAGAAGGGCGGTAGCCTCATCGCAAGTATCGGAGAGTGCGATGAAGTCGCCAAAAGAAGACATGCGGTCTGCACCACGGGCACGTGCATAAGCAGTGGCTATAGGTGTGAGAGGTATCTTCACATCATCCACAAAGTAGATCTTCTTGAGCGTGTCGCTCAGCGGTGCTCCCACAGCTGCTCCTGCAGGACTCACATGCTTGAACGAAGCTGCCGCAGGCATGCCTGTTGCAGCCTTCAGTTCCTTGACGAGTTGCCAGCTATTGAAAGCATCAAGAAGATTGATGTAGCCAGGACGTCCGTTCAATACCTCAAAGGGGAGTTCTCCTTCTTCCATATACACACGTGATGGCTTCTGATTGGGGTTGCAGCCATACTTAAGCGCTAATTCTTTCATGAGTCAATATATGATTTAATTGATAATTCCTTTATGTTTTCCTTTCCTGTCCAGCAGTAGGAGAAGGTTGAAACGTTGAGCGTGCTGTCATGGGCATGTCTTTCGTTTCTGTCTGTATTGGTGTTGGCATCATGAATGCAGAAGCAGAGACCTGCTAAAGATAGCCAACAATGTGCCTACAAAGGTATGAAAAAAATGGGAGAAAGGAATGCTACAAAAGGAAAAAATCGTGAATAAGCACACAGATGGAGATGAAAACAAGTCGTTCATCTCCATCTACTATCATTTCAAGGTCAAGAGTGTCAGTCTTTAACCACTATTTTACCATCAGAATCTATTCCCTCAGCAGTGATGAACATTTCCTCGCACGTGGAGTTGTTGAAGAACTCAATATGAGCCTTGCCCGAAGCATCGGTGGTGACATCGGGAGTCCAGAAAATGGTGCGACGGAAGTCTGCCATGGGAGGGATGACATGATAGTCTTCTGTCTTGAAAGTCTCACGGGTGTCAAAGCCTTGGAAGTAGGTGCGGCGAATGCCCTTATTGCTGGCTGTGGTGAAACGATGATGGCGATAAATATAGATCTTCACGCTATGGTCAAAACCTTTGACTGCATCTATGTCGGAGATGTCGCTTGCATCTGCCTGGCCACGAGCCTGACCACGAGTGTAGGCATCAGGATCATAAGGTGCGATATAAACACTCTTGATTTCATCGAGCGACACAGGGAAAAACTCATCGCCAGCCGCTCCACCTTCGGAAGTCCTTGCACCTCTGTTGTTTGTATCGCCATTATCTACAATCCACTCTATAGGCCGATGACCATAGGACATATAGCCACTCCATTCACTCCAACTTCCCTCCACACTATCAGCAGCTGTAGGCAGAGGGAGTCCCTTGCACTCGGGATTGTTGAACATGGCATTTTTCTTAGCCAAGAACTCGAAGATGGTTGGCTCTGGCTCGCCAAGGTCACGAATGTTGTCAAGTTCTCGGTCAATATCATAATAGATGGAAGCCCAGCGACGACCATAGTTCTCATTCTTAAAAACGAAGTCATCATTGGTGAAATAACGTCGTTTGGCTCTAACCGTAACGTCCTGAAGCACATAATCACGCTGAGTGATAGGCACAAAAGTCTCTTCTGCAGGAGGTTCTTCGCCCTCTTTACGGACAAAGAGATTAGGACCCTCGGGGATCTTCATGCTTGCTTCAAGAGGACTGATGAAGCGAGGTGTGGGAGAAATCTGGCGATCCACACCTACCAAAAAGGTCTTCTTCTTATCATTGACCGTAGTGTAGAAGAACATCTTCCACTCTCCATCCATGAAAGGAAGTTCGAAGGCATAATTACCATTAGCATCAGTCTTGGTACGGCCATTGAGGCTCTGTCCGTGCTGATTGTAGAGAATGACCTGAAGATCCACGTTATTGACAGGATTCCTTTTGCGGTATTCGTTGAGTTTGCCAAACACATAGAATTTGTCTTCCACTGGCTGCATCTTTTCCCTGAGAGTGAGACCAGCCATCTCGTCCCAATTGTAACGTCGCCACCCCTGAGTGAGCATGAGCATATCGGCAGCACGACGATGTGTCTCGTCATCCGACTCAAAGTAGTAATTAACATTGTCTATATATCCTCTCACTTCCGAACCGAGCAACATCCATGTCTTCATGTTGCCTTGATAAGCACCTGTCATCGAGCCTGCATCCATTGCCGAGAAAGAGAAGGTGGCATTAGGGATGGTCTGCACATCAAGTTTCACCATTCCACAAGGCTTGAGCCATTGGGCATTGCTGACAAAGGAGATGCTATCTGCAGAAGAGGGTTTCGGGCAGATGAAGAAAAGACGGTCGGCCAGAATCTGCCCATTGCTATTGAAGACCGCCAACTGATTGACGCCTTCCTTCATGGCTGAGCGATCCAATTCAAGTTCGATGAGTGGAGAAGCCACCAGAGTGTCGCAATAGTAGATATTACCATTGTTCATGAGGGCATAACCTATCAGATTGTCACACACACCATCTGAACACTGGAGAGTGGCCAGCACATCATTGCTAATCACATCAAGCGTGAGCGCACATCCCTCTTTTTGGGCATCAGGAAGCGTGAAGGTCTGTTCTTTCCCTTTAGCATTTCTCACCTTGAAGGTCAATGGATGACCATCGGGAGTGACACGGAATTCAGCCTTTCCTTGTGCGTTGATCTCCACAGAAGCAAGCACATCGCCTTGCGAATTGAGCACAAAGCCTTCGCCTTGGAATGGCTGACCATTATCCACTACTGCCAACATTGCCACACGACATTTCTTTCCCTGAATGAGGTTGCCTCCTTCGGGGTAGAACTGAACTGAGACTGTTTTGGCATCATTGCCTTCATAGATACCCTCTTTGACCGCCATTGTGTAAAGAGAGTCGGAGGTGTCACGATTGTTGGGGTCACGTCCCTTATAGAGTTTGGTGTCGAGCGTGAGGTTGGTATAGTCACCCTCTGTCTTTGGTGCTTTAAATATTGGGAAAACACGAGAGAAGATGGCATTGACTCCCCAGTTGGTCATGTAGCGAGTGTAGGCTCTGACCTCATAGAAGCCTGTTCCAAATATAGAGTCCACCTTGATGTCGCCATGAGCCTGCCCAACATCATTTACATGGTATTTCTTGGTCTTGATGACATCTCCGCTTGGATTGAGAAGTTCCACATAGAGCACCCTACTGAGATTAGTGGGACGACCGTTGTCTGCACGGGTGACATAAGCCTTGAACCAGATGGTTTCACCCTCAAAATAGCCTGTATTGTCAAAGTGCATATAGACCTTCTCCTGCGGGACATTGCGATTGAAGCCCATCACATTCTTGATATAGGTGATGATGTTCTTATTGATAGTGTCAGTCTGGACCACTGAAGTTTGTGCTTGAAGAGGCTGCAAAGACGTAAAGAGAGCATATACAGTCATCAGAAAAATCATGGCTGAACGACTGAGAAAAAGATAGTTGGTTAGATTTCCACGAAAAGACATATAGATTGTATTTGTTATTAATATGTGACAAACATCATACAAAGTTACAATTATACGTGCATTGAGCAAAGGAAAAGACGTATTTTCTTCACCTTATACGTGTCATTTACTCTGAGAATGACATGTTTTGAATGGAAAAGTTTAAATTATTTGGTTATTCTTATTCTTATTCGTACCTTTGTGCCACTTTTCGAAAAAAGCATATTATACATTATTAATTATAGACAATGAAGCAAAAGACGAAATTGGAACTTGACGATTTGGACAAGAGCAACATTTGGTCCATCACTGCCAGTGAACTAAGCCAGATGATCATTAATGCCAAGAAGAAGAAGGATGAATTCTCGGAAAATGAAAAGCACTACATGAACATCATCAAGACTGTTTTTGACATTCAATATCTGAAAAGAGACAATGTGCAGAAAACAAGTCAGCTGGAAAGCATGGGCTACGAGGTCTATTCTACTCCCGACGAAAACGGCAACAATGCTATTGCTTTGCGCAAGCACCCTATCAAGAAGGTGACAGACCTGACACTGGAGAACATTCAGCACCTGGAGGCATGGGAAGTGCTTGAACTTATCAAGAACAACATGGGCACAGGCTGGAAGGGGCTTTCATTGGCTATTCAAGACATCATTGAGTCTGCTTTCTTTGTGGACTGTACAGTAATGCCCGAGAAGACCATGCATAAAAAAGATGGTATCGTGGATCGCAGAAAGGCTGACAACTATGAAGTGCTTGAGTTGGAAAAAGGAGGCTGGATTGAGGGTGTGTTCATGAAGCCAAAACCAAAGGTGGAGAAGGTGCACAATGACTACAGCATTGACGACGAGGAAGACGGCAGAAGACGTCGCCATAAGCGTACAGAAGAGGAAGAATATGATGAGAACGAGGACCTCGACCTCATGGATGTAGGCAATGAGGAAGAGGATGAGGACATGAACGATGACGAACTGAAGAAATTGGATGGCGAAAGCGATGAGGATATGGAGGATGAAGAAGAGCCCGATGAGAGCAATATCCAACTGGAGGACATAGACAACATAGATGACATTGCTGATGATGACGAGTAAAAAACGTCACACAACATAACGTGAGTTCAACAATTCAGAACAAGGCAAGCCGTGTGTCAAATGTACTTTGTACATTGATGCACGGCTTCTTTGGAAATAAGCAATATGCAGATATACCCCCCAGCAAGCAGACCACGAAATTGTGAAAGAGCATCATGATAACCCTGATTTCAGCTTTAGACATCGTAGAATTACAGTGATATCCTTCTCTTCCTAACTGGCTTTAGCGTGTATTTGCCATCATTATATCAAAGAAACTTGCAGATTTGAAAATAGGTGTAGCCTAATCATCTGTAACACAAAATATTCCCGCAACCTTGTCCTCGTTGATTATTGCGGTTATTTCTTATGTTTATTTGTATTTCCACACTATAAAGACACAATAATTCATGCGGGACACCAAATTTCAAGGCAAATACAATTCATCAAACTCAAGGTAATTATCCAAGAGGCGTCTCGAAGGCGTCTCGAAGGCATCTCGAAGGCTTGCAGAAGCATGGGGAGGGTGTATTGACCGCTCACGTTATCTCAATTGTCTCAATCACAATCCCCCAGACACGCACTTTGGCACAAGAGGCAAAAAAGTCTAAATCTGAACAGAGTATTTAGGAACATATCAGAAGGGGCGAGATCGAGACAACAGAGACAGCCTGTGAAGATGCCTCGACTTAGCACGCTCGAAAAAGATTCAGACGAAACTACTTCCAAGAGAACCACTTGGTGTAGTCGTATTTCGTCTTGTAATCATCTGGAGCAATGCGCACAGTGGTGTTTGCTTCTTTCCCCAAAAGGAATTTGTCAATGAAGGCTTCCACCTCTGGATACTGTGACTGAGGCAACTGGCAATGCCCATGACCCGCCACAATAGAATAGCCAAAACGATCGGCTATGCCAAAACGTTCCCACACCTTAAGGGCAGCATTGGCAGAGACATACATGGAAGGATCACAGAGCCACTCATAATCGGGATTGCCCAAAAGAAGGACTGCACGGGGACAACAGAGGGCAACGAGTTCGTGATGATCATGAGGAAGAAGATTCACTTTTTCTTCTCCAAAGTTCACCTTCATTTCTTCCATGAACCAATTATAGTCTGTCTTGTCAAGATTCTCCACATTGCCAAGAGTGCGGGATACACGCCATGCGGCAGCACCTCCACCACCAGGTTCTTGAGCAATGACAAGAGCCACTCGTTCGTCAAATGCTCCACAGTAGAGTGCCATCTTTCCCGCATAGGAACAACCTGTAACTCCAATGTGTGACATGTCTATCTTCGTCACCTCTGGACCAAGTTTCTGAAGTCCATCAAGCAGTCGGCTGAAGCCCCATGCCCACTCGCTATAAGCACCATTGGCGGTCAAATCAGGATAGAGGCGGTCAAACTCATACTTGCCACGACCTGCCACACCTCTTCCCATTTGGGAATAACTATTGACCTGACGCTCATAGAACACCATAGAGGCAATATTGCGATCTGTGAAGAATTGGCGAGGAAGGGCATTGACACTTGCACCAATAATGAGCGGATAAGGTGCTTGTCCCTCCTGAGGATAGAATATTTTGGAAGACAGCGTGAGTGTCTGCCCATTCACATGCACATCCACAATCAGAGTGTCACCTGACATGCGTGCATCTACATCATCCATCGAAACTGTGGGCTTAGTGCCTATCTCATAATGCTGAATGGAATAAGCAATTTCAGCACGACGTTGAGTCCATTGTTTGAGATTCTTGACCTCTTTCTTGCCGTTGGCGAAGAGGAACGGATTAGGCAGGTTGGACTGATTGGGAAGCAGGTTGAGAGGCACATATTTCTGTTCAGCATACTTGGCTCCTGTATTTTCCACAGAATAGACCAAAGGCACACGATTCTTTTGGGCAGAAAGATGTGGCGCAAAAAAGATTCCCAACACAAACAAACTGCTCAGCAAGAGTGAGCGAGAGAGAGGTTTTTCCATCATAAGAAGTAGGTTAGAAGTTTATACTTAGTTGATTGTTATTCATTTGTCGGTATAGGCTGACTTATTGGTCAGCAAAGGACTAATCCTTGTAGAAATCAATGTTCTCCTTGGTGAGCAACTCGATGGCCATATAATGGTCACGGGCTATATGCATTTTGAGCACACAAGAGTTGAACATAGACCTAAAGCAGTCAAGCCCTTGAGAGTGAGGGTGCTGAGCTATGAGGAAATCGGCTGAGCCCTCCTTGATACATTGCACATTTGCATCCACAGCATCATAACCCAAAAGGGTAACATGTGGGTGATCAGGCATTTCTTCTTTCAGAAAAGAAGCAATGATATGGACGGAAGAATTGAAACAGAGGGCAAGACGAATATCAGGATGAGTGGTGAAGAACTCACGCATGATGTCGTTCATGCCTTTCTTATCATAAACATAGAGATTGACATCCACAATCTCTATGTCAGGATTATGCACTTCCATATACTTGCGGAAGCCCACCTCTCGGTTCATCTGCTGTCGGCTTGCCACCCTACCCTCGCCCATCACTTTGAAAAGCGCAATCTGCTTGGTGGAAGAGTCTGCCGAGAGCGACATGATACGCCCAGAGAAAGCACCACTTTGGAGAGAATCCTGTCCATAGAATATACGATGGTTAAATTCGGGCCAATTGGAATCGAGCAAGGCATATGGAATACCCTTTTCATCTAACTGAGAGGTGAAATTTGCCATGATCGAGTAATTGAAGATTGGACCTATAATAACGGTATCAGGACAGGTATTGAGCAGGCTCTGACATTCCAACTTGAAGGATTCTGTATTAAAAGGGTCATAACGAAAAACTTTGAAGGAGATCTTGAAGTCGTTGAAGCGTCGAACACCATCAAGCAAACCATTTTCCACACGCGCCCAATAACTATCCACCTCATGCATAGGAAGAATGGCCGCAAACTGGTGCACATTGTGAGAAGCAAGTGCGGAGGCATAATGGTTGGGAGTATAATTGATTTCATCCAACACTTTCTGCACTCTTTCCATGCTGATGGGCGACACGTTGCCACGACCATGAATGATACGATCGACAGTGCCTACTGAAACTCCTGCTCTTTCCGCAATGTCCTTGATGCGTATTTTGGATGTAATCTCCATAACTTTTGTTTAGCGATGCTTTGTGACTCCTAAAAAACCTTGACAAATCATATATATAATTGTAAAGGTTGTGCAAAGTTAAGGTTTTTTAATCATATAAAAATTTAATTTAGGCAAAAATTCACCTATAGGAGATTTTTTATCAGACAAGCAACTGTTTTCTCATAAAAAAAGAGTACATTTGCACGACATTTTGAGGAAACAACCCTATTATTAGGATTCATCCAACAAGAAAACAGTTATAAGTAAGATGGCAAAAATCGTAACTATGGGCGAAATCATGCTTCGCCTTTCACCTGAAGGGAACTACCGTTTCATTCAAGCAGACAAATTCAATATCATACCAGGTGGCGGAGAAGCCAATGTGGGCATCAGTTTGGCAAACTTCGGACACGAAAGCGTGTTTGTGAGCAAACTTCCCAAGCACGAAATAGGACAGATAGCAGTGAATGCACTGCGCAAGTTTGGCGTGAACACAGAGTTTATTGCACGTGGCGGCAATCGTGTGGGACTATATTATGCAGAGACAGGTGCAAGCATGCGACCATCAAAAGTGATTTATGACCGTGCCAACTCTTCTATCGCAGAGGCAAAGCCTGAAGACTTCGATTTCGACAAGATATTCGAGGGTGCAGACTGGTTTCATTGGTCAGGCATCACTCCTGCCATCAGCGATGATTCCGCCGAGTGTCTTCGTCTGGCATGTATTGCGGCAAAGAAGCATGGTGTGACCATCTCATGCGACCTCAACTTCCGCAAAAAGCTCTGGACAAGCGAGAAAGCCATCTCTATCATGCGCCCTCTCATGGAGTATGTAGATGTGTGCATTGGCAATGAGGAAGATGCAGAATTTTGCCTTGGCTTCAAGCCTGAGGCAGATGTAGAGGCTGGCGTGACCGATGCTGCTGGCTATGAAGGCATCTTCAAGGCTATGGCCAAGGAATTTGGATTCAAGTATGTGGTATCTACTCTTCGTGAAAGTTTCTCTGCCACCCACAACGGTTGGAAGGCTCTCATCTATGATGGCAAGGAGTTCTATCAGAGCAAACGTTATGACATCAACCCTATCATCGACCGTGTGGGTGGTGGCGACTCCTTCTCTGGCGGTCTCATCCACGGTCTATTGACTAAACCCACTCAGGGTGAGGCTTTGGAGTTTGCTGTGGCGGCTTCGGCTCTGAAGCACACCATTCCTGGTGACTTCAACCATGTGTCTGTGGAAGAAGTGGAGGCTCTTGCTGGTGGTAATGCCAACGGTCGTGTGCAGAGATAGAAATTCAGGAATATTCCATTTACAGGAAAGAGCATTGATTATTGTTTTCAGATAAAGAATAGATAAAAACAAAATGGCTAAATTTGACAAAATGGCTGTCATGGCAAAGATGGGAGAAACAGGCATGGTTCCTGTCTTTTATCATCAGGATGTAGAGGTGGCAAAGAAAGTCATCAAGGCTTGCTATGATGGTGGTGTGCGTGCATTTGAATTCACCAACCGTGGAGATTTCGCTCATGAGGTATTTGCTGAATGTGTGAAGTTTGCAGCAACAGAATGCCCCGAACTTGCATTAGGCGTCGGGTCTGTTGTTGATGCTCCTACGGCAGCACTCTACATCCAGTTGGGTGCTTGTTTCGTGGTAGGTCCTCTCTTCAACCCAGAGATAGCCCCCGTGTGCAACCGTCGCTTGATTCCTTATTGCCCAGGTTGTGGCTCTGTGAGTGAAGTAGGTGCTGCTCAGCAGTTAGGTTGTGACCTCACTAAACTTTTCCCTGGTGATGTGTATGGTCCAGCAATGGTGAAGAACATGAAAGCCCCCATGCCATGGACAAAGATTATGGTGACTGGTGGCGTTGCACCCACCGAAGAGAACCTAACCGCTTGGTTCAAAGCAGGCGTTTTCTGCGTAGGCATGGGTTCTAAACTCTTCCCAAGCGACAAGGTGAAGGCAGGTGACTGGCAGTACATCACGGACAAATGCAAGGAAGCACTTGGCTATGTGAAGGCCGCACGTGCATAATCAACAGATACAACAGGCTATTGGTGAAGTCATCTTTCCTTGACCAAATGGCCTTCTTCAAAATCAAGACAGACAATTACATAATTATTAAAACATATTCAACTATGGCAATTTCAAATCTCCAGAAAGCTCGTGCTGCTTATCAGCCCAAACTTCCAAAGGCACTTCAGGGTCCTGTAAAGGCTGTTGAGGGTGCTGCTACTCAGTCAGTAGGCAATCAAGATGAAATCAAGGAACTGTTCCCCAACACCTATGGCATGCCCGTCATCACATTTGAGCCAGGCGAGCCTGTGGCACTTCCTCCATTCAATGTAGGTATCATCCTCTCTGGTGGTCAGGCTCCTGGTGGTCACAATGTAATCTCAGGTCTCTTTGATGGTGTGAAATCCCTCAATCCTGCCAACAAACTCTATGGCTTCATCCTCGGTCCTGGTGGTCTTGTGGATCACAACTACATGGAGATTACTTCTGAAATCATGGACCAGTATCGCAACACAGGTGGTTTTGACATCATTGGCTCTGGACGTACTAAACTTGAGGAAGAGGACCAGTTTGAGAAAGGTATCCAGATTCTTCGAGAGTTGAACATCAAGGCTCTCGTCATCATTGGTGGCGACGACTCAAACACCAATGCCTGCGTGTTGGCTGAATACTATGCAGCCAAGAAGTATGGCGTGCAGGTGATTGGTTGTCCTAAGACAATTGATGGTGACTTGAAGAACGAACAGATTGAGACTTCTTTCGGTTTTGACACTGCATGCAAGACTTACTCTGAGTTGATTGGTAACATTCAGCGTGACTGCAACTCTGCCCGCAAGTACTGGCACTTCATCAAACTCATGGGTCGCTCTGCATCTCACATCGCTCTTGAGTGCGCCCTCCAGTGCCAGCCAAACATCTGTTTGATTTCGGAAGAGGTAGAAGCTAAGGCCATGTCACTCGATGACGTTGTCACATATATCGCAGAGGCTGTGTCTGCACGTGCAAAGGACGGAAACAACTTCGGCACTGTACTCATCCCTGAAGGTATCATCGAATTCATTCCTGCCATCAAGAAGTTGATTGCAGAACTCAATGATGTGCTTGCCACTCCAGAGGCTCAGACCATCAACAACGGCAATGAGCAGATCGAGTTTGTCAAGCAGCATATCTCTGCAGGCAACCTCACCACCTTCAACTCACTCCCTGCAGATGTGGCTGCACAGCTTGCTCTTGACCGCGACCCACATGGAAACGTGCAGGTATCTCTTATTGAGACTGAGAAGTTGCTCTCTCGCATGGTGGCAGACAAACTCGCCGTGTGGAAGAAGGAAGGCAAGTATGTTGGCAAGTTCGGTTCACAACACCACTTCTTCGGTTACGAAGGTCGTTGTGCCGCTCCATCCAACTATGATGCAGACTACTGCTACTCACTGGGCTACAACGCTTCACGCCTGATTGCTAACGACAAGACTGGCTACATGTCTGTGATCAAGAACACGACTGCTCCTGCAGCAGAATGGATTGCAGGTGGTGTGCCTATCACCATGATGATGAACCTTGAGAAGCGCAACGGTAAGATGAAGCCTGTCATCCGCAAGGCTCTTGTTGAGTTGGATGGCGCACCATTCAAGTTCTTTGCTGCCAACCGTGAGAAGTGGGCAAAAGAGACTGAGTACGTTTATCCAGGTCCAATCCAGTATTGGGGTCCAACAGAGGTTTGTGACCAAACAACCAAGACTCTTCAGCTGGAACAGGCCAAATAATGCCAGGCAAACGAAAATATAAGAGAAAGAAGAGCACACGACGAAATCCACTTCGCCGTGTGCCTTCTTATATCTTATGGACTGCTTTAGGCATCATCGTTGTCATCTACATTGCTTTTTTCTACAAGACTTTCGTAGGTCCCTACTCTTTCAGATGGAAGGCACTCTATGGCAATGTGACTTATCCCAAAGGACAGGTGAGAGGTTTGGACATCTCACACTATCAGGGGGAAATAGACTGGGACAAGTTGAGAAACGCACAGATTCAAGGCGCTCCCATCTCGTTCATCTTTGTGAAAGCCACACAAGGCATAAATGTATGGGATGAGAACTTCAACCAGAATTTCTACAATGCCAAGAAGAACGACATTATCCGAGGAGCATACCACTATTTCAGTCCCTTCACTCCCAGCAAGGAACAAGCCAAGTTCTTTTGCAAGATGGTGCAGCTGGAAGAGAAAGACCTTCCGCCCGTACTTGACGTGGAGGATATAGGCAACTACAACACTGCCCAATTACAAAGAGAGGTGTTGAACTGGATGAATGAAGTGGAGAAGCACTATGGAGTCACTCCTATTCTCTATACAGGATACAAGTTCAAGACCACCTATCTCAACACTCCGGAGTTCGACAAATATCCTTACTGGATTGCTCACTACTATGTGGATTCGCTCAAATACAAGGGAGAATGGGCTTTCTGGCAACACACAGATGCAGGCAAGGTGGATGGTATTCAGGGAGATGTTGATATCAATTTATTCAATGGAGACTATCAGGACTTGATGAACTTGACCATCAAAGAAAACTGATCAGCGTGAGATAGATGAAATGACCGCACCCGATTTCGTCACTCGAATGGAGAGGAGAGCCAATAAAGACTGGCGTGTGAGAGAATGATACAGCATGAAACTCCCTGCCATTTGGCGCATCAAATGATAGAAGTGTACTTCATGCCCAAACGAACAATGGTGCATGTGCCAATGAACAATGGTGCGATGACCCATGAACCAAGCGTGCGTTTTCGCCCTTATAAGCGCAGAGTTGCCATACACTCATAAATCATTGTTTATAAATTAGATATAAAGATTTTCAGAAGTCACGGCAACCTCCCTCATCCTCTTGGAAGAGTTGTCCAGCGACAAAATATGCCCGAATCGCTTTGCCCATCTTCCACAGCAAGCAAATTCCAATTAAACAGACTGTGAATTTTGACAAAAAATGAAAGAGAAAAGCATGGTTGAAAAGAAGCACCGACAATGGATGCCAATTGTTCCACCTGCCGAATATAGGCAAAACTCACGTTAATCATAAAAAAATACTACTTATGCAGTATATCTTTGCTGACATCACCATAACCCCCTACTCGGAAGACTTCTGCGATGTGCTGTCTGCCACATTGGGAGAGATAGGATTTGATTCTTTTGAAACAACGAATGAGGGCGTCAAGGCATATATTTTGAAAGACAACTTTGACGAGAACAGCCTCAACGATGTTCTTCACAACTTTCTCATCCCAGAAGTCACATTCTCATACGCCATCCATGATTTGGAAAACAAGAACTGGAATGAAGTGTGGGAGCAAAATCACTTTGACCCCATCTTAGAGCGTGAGTTTGGCATCAAGCTTGACCCTCGCATGGCATTTGGTTCAGGCTCTCACGAAACAACGTACCAAATCACCTCTCTTCTTTTCGAAAAGGATTTCACTCATCAGAGAGTGCTTGACATGGGTACAGGAACAGGAGTGCTGGGCATTGCTATGGCAAAGAAAGGTGCTCAAGAAGTGGTGGCCATCGACATTGATGAGTTCAGTGTTAAAAATGCAAAGGAGAATTTTGCCCTTAATAATATAAATAATGTGTATGTTCTTCTTGGAGATGTTTCCGCCATAGAAGGAGAGTTTGACACAATCGTAGCCAACATTCACAAAAACATCCTTTCGGCAGACATGCCTCTCTATGTGAACCACCTCAAAGCAAACGGTACAATCATCATATCAGGTTTCTTCACAAATGATGTGCCAGAAATGGAGAAGATAGCCAATCAGCATCATCTAAAAGTGGTCAAAGCAGTGGATAAGAATGATTGGGCTGTGATGATTCTTCACAAAACATAGTTTTGGACTCCATCTCTTCCCTATATTAAAATACAAGCAGAAACAAAAGAGAACTTTTATCAACCTATGATTGCAAACTGAAAATGAAACATTTACTAACTATTCTACTGGCAACACTCACGCTTCAAGCAGTTGCTCAAAACACAGAACAAGCACAGCGTCGCCCTCGCTTTCATTTTGACACAGAGCATCCCGATGTGCATGACCCCGTGATGGCAAAAGGGGAAGACGGGCGTTTTTATATCTTTTCCACAGGAATGGGTATCAGTTGCATGTCTTCTTCCGACTTGAAGACCTGGCAACCCGAGAAATCTGTGCTGAATCCCATTCCACAATGGGCAACAGATTCCATTCGTGGATATAGAGGACACACATGGGCACCCGACATCAGTTATCATGATGGAAAATGGCTCATGTATTATTCTTGCTCCACCTTTGGCAAAAACGGATCAGCCATAGGACTTGCCACCAACAAGACGCTCAATCCACAGTCTGCCGATTTCCATTGGGAAGACCAAGGAGCGGTCATTGTTTCTCATCAGCATCAAGATAACTACAACTGCATTGACCCTAACCTCATTGTGGATGGAAAAGGAACACCGTGGCTCACCTTTGGTTCGTTCTGGGATGGCATTCAGATAGTGAAACTGAAGAAAGACTTCAAGACAGTGGCCAGCAAACCTAAAACAATCTCCAGACGTATAGGCAGGAAGATCACCTTGGCTGAGATTGACAATATAGAGCACTACACCATAGATGGAGGAGACACGATTGAGGCTGGAGAAAATGCCGTGGAAGCACCTTTCATCATCAAGAACGGGAAGTACTATTATTTGTTTGTCAGTTTCGACTTCTGTTGTAGAGGGGAAAGGAGCACATATAGAACTGTTGTGGGAAGAAGCAAGAAAGTGAACGGTCCATACATGGATAGAAAAGGAATAGCCATGGAGAAAGGTGGAGGCGAGACGCTCATCGGTCCTAACGAGTCCTTTTTTGGAGTAGGACACAACTCTGCCTATCAGGTTGATGGTCAGTGGTATTTCCTCTCTCATGCCTACGAAAAAGCATATAATGGACAAGCCAAGGTCTTTCTCAGAAAGATGTACTTTGATCATGACGGATGGCCACTGTTAGAATAAGTTTTGCATCAGTTAATGTGATGGGCTTGATACAATCAAAAAATGACAGAAGAAGGAGAAAAGAAGGAGAAATCCACTATTTTTAAAATATAAAATGTGTAAATATTATATTATTTTTTGTCATCTTACAGAAAATCACTAACTTTGCAGCCGTTTTTGTGGCATAAAACATTCATGTCCAGACATAAAAGAATATTTTAGATTTTATCAACATAATGTCTAACTTTATTAATTAAAAAAACATTTTATTATTTATGGCAATTAAAGACATTAAACCGCTGGAAGGTTTCGACTGGGAGTCTTTCGAGAATGACGGTGTGAGTGCTTCAGACAAAGCCTCTCAAACTGCTGCCTACGAAGGCACTCTCAACAATGTGAACGACAACGAGGTTGTTGATGGTACAGTTACCGCTATCAACGATCGTGAAGTTGTTGTGAACATCGGCTACAAGAGCGAAGGTATTATCGCTCGCAGTGAATTCCGCTACGCACCAGACCTCAAGGCTGGCGACACAGTAGAGGTTTACATTGAAAATCAAGAAGACAAGAAAGGTCAGCTCGTGCTTTCTCACAAGAAGGCTCGTCAGGCACGCTCTTGGGATCGTGTGAACGATGCTTTGGCAAACGATGAAATTGTAACAGGTTTCGTGAAGTGCCGCACAAAGGGTGGTATGATTGTTGATGTACTTGGTACAGAGGCATTCCTTCCTGGTTCACAGATTGACGTGAAGCCTATCCGCGACTATGATACATTTGTTGGCAAGACAATGGAGTTCAAGATTGTTAAGATCAATCAGGAGTTCCGCAACGTTGTTGTTAGCCACAAGGCTCTTATCGAGGCTGAACTTGAAGCTCAGAAGAAGGAAATCATCTCTAAGCTTGAGAAGGGTCAAATCCTTGAAGGTACTGTCAAGAACATCACAAACTACGGTGTATTTATTGACCTCGGTGGTGTTGATGGTCTTATCCATATCACAGATCTCTCATGGGGCCGCGTAAGCGATCCTAAGGAGATTGTACAGCTTGACCAGAAACTGAACGTTGTTATCATTGACTTTGACGACGAGAAGAAGCGTATCGCTCTTGGTCTCAAGCAGCTCACTCCACACCCATGGGATGCTCTTGATGCAAACCTCAAGGTTGGCGACAAGGTTCACGGTAAGGTTGTCGTGATGGCTGACTATGGTGCATTCATTGAGATAGCACCAGGCGTGGAAGGACTTATCCACGTTTCTGAAATGTCTTGGAGCGCACATCTCCACTCTGCTCAGGAGTTCATGAAGGTTGGCGATGAGGTTGATGCAGTGATTCTTACTCTCGACCGCGAAGAGCGCAAGATGTCTCTCGGTGTTAAGCAGCTCAAGACTGACCCATGGGAGAACATTGAAGAGAAGTATCCTGTAGGTAGCCAGCACACTGCTAAGGTTCGCAACTTCACAAACTTCGGTGTATTCGTAGAGGTGGAAGAAGGTGTTGATGGTCTTATCCACATCTCTGACCTCTCTTGGACTAAGAAGGTTAAGCACCCATCAGAGTTCACTAAGATTGGCGAGCCAATTGAGGTTCAAGTACTCGACATCGATAAGGAAAACCGTCGTCTCTCTCTTGGTCACAAGCAGCTTGAAGAGAATCCATGGGATAAGTTTGAAGAAGTCTTCACTCAGGATTCTATCCACCAGGGCAAGGTCATTGAAGTGCTCGACAAGGGTGCTGTGATTGCTCTTGAAGGTGGTGTTGAAGGCTTTGCGACTCCAAAGCACCTCGTGAAGGAAGATGGCAGCCAGGCTCAGCTTGGTGAGACTCTTGACTTCAAGGTAATAGAGTTCAACAAAGACGCTAAGCGCATCATTCTCTCTCACTCTCGTATCTTCGAGGATGTTGCTCGTGCAGAGGCTAAGGCTGCAAAGAAGGCAGACTCTGCCACTAAGAAGGCAAGCCGTCCACAGAAGGAACAGAGCACAGTAATCAAGAACGTTGTAGCATCAACTTCACTTGGTGACATCGACGCTCTTGCAGCACTCAAGGAGAAGATGAACGGCTCTCAGGAGTAATTTGATTCTTAATCAAACGATTCATACCCAAGGGACATGTCCACAAGGATATGTCCCTTCCTTTTCTTTTATCACCCACACCTCTCTTATCTTGCCCACAACCAATGGCAATATCATACGAGTTCTACAAAATCATATTCATATATACCAATTCACTTCATTAAACCACAATGTATAAAAAGATTTCTCATATACTTTCCGAATGGAGAAGAATACAGCCCTTTCTCTTCCTCACAATCGTGCTGTCCATCACTTCATGCGATGAGAAAAGCAATGGAACATATGACAACCGATATGGTAATATAGGAGATGAGAACGCTCCAACATGGGATGAGATCATGACCGACAGTATTGCAGAAGAAAAGAACGTGAGTGAAGAGTGTGCCGCTGTGTGCAACGATCTTGACGCTGCCACTTATGAATTAGAGAATGTGAAGTCTCCAGCAGCATTGATGTCACCTAAAAAAAGATATATCAAAGCCGTTGCCGCACTCGATGAACAAATAAACTCTTACAACAGCAAGGAGAAGTCCACTGTGGCAGAGTACAAGAAAAAGGCTGACAAAGCCTATGCGGAAGCATGCCTACAATTTGAGGTCCCCGCCTCAAGTGTCATTGCTAATCTCAACGAACTCTTAAAGGACATAGACAAAGTGAAAAACATTCAGGACATGTATAGATATGAAGAGGGCAGATTAGGGACACTACGTTATCTGGATGACATTCATTTGTGTGTAGAGCACGATAGTAAAAGCATTCCAGAGGTGAAGAGATTAGCCTTTCGGTTAAAAAACAAATACGATTCGAAAAAACACGAGATAGGGATGAAATAATTCAGCAAAAAAGTGTAACTTTGCATTTATACAAATCCTAAACGATATTCTCGTATGTTTACAAAAGATATATACGTCAATCGTCGAGCAGAGTTGAAGAAGCGTGTGGGCGGTGGACTCATCCTTCTCTTCGGCAACAATGATGCTCCCAACAATTATCCAGGGAACACGTATCGTTTTCGTCAAGACAGTTGTTTTCTCTACTACTTCGGGCAGAAGCGCGAGGGACTCGTAGGTGTGATCGATGTAGATAATGACAAAGAATACATCTTTGGCAATGACATTGACATTGACGACATCATTTGGTTTGGTTATGTACCTTCCGTAAAGGAGTTGGCTGAAGAAGTCGGGGTAAACCATACTGCTCCAATGAGCCAGTTGAAAACCCTCATCAACATTGCCATTACCACGAATCAGACCATTCACTTCGTTCCTCAAGCACGTCACGATCTCATGATTCAGTTGGCTGACCTTGTTGGCATCCATCCACTGCAATCGAAAGAGAAAGCCTCCATCAAACTCATCAAGGCTATTATTGACATGCGTGCCATCAAGCAGGCGGAAGAAATCATAGAGTTGAAGGACGCAGCCGAAATCGGTTATAAGATGCACACAACCGCCCAAAAACTATGTGCACCTGGTGTGACTGAAAAATATATTGCTGGTGTGATTGAAGGAATTGCCATGAGTCTTGGTGACCGCTACTCTTTCCAATCCATCCTTTCCATGCATGGAGAGATTCAGCATGGTTTTCCCAGCCACAACCCCATGGAGGCAGGGAGGCTGATGCTGTGCGATGCAGGTGCTGAGAACAAAGAGAACTATTGTTCTGACAATACACGTGTCACCCCCATCTCAGGCACTTTCACCCCACAGCAAAGAGAAATCTATCAGGCGGTGGAAGCAGCACACGATTGGGTCATTGAGAATGCAAAGCCAGGCATCAAATGGCTCGACATGCACTTGGGAGCATGTCGCATCATCACAGACCATCTCAAGGCTATTGGTCTCATGAAGGGAGATACGGAAGAGGCTGTCCGTGCAGGGGCTCACGCCATGTTTATGCCCCACGGTCTTGGTCACATGATGGGGCTGGACGTGCATGATATGGAAGGTCTTGGTCAAAACTATGTAGGATTTGACGAGGAGGTGCAACCATCCACACAGTTTGGTTTGAACTATCTTCGTTGCGGTCGTCGTCTTCAGCCAGGCTTTGTCATGACCGACGAGCCAGGCATCTACTTCATTCCACATCTCATTGATCTCTGGAAAAGCCAAGGCATGCACAAAGACTTCATCAACTACGAAGCGGTGGAAGCCTACCGCAACTTTGGTGGCATCCGCATTGAAGACGACATCATCATCACCGACACAGGCTGTGAGATCATAGGCGAACACGTCATCCCATACCACATTGACGAATTAGAAGAGTTCATCAGGAAATAGAAATCCAAGAACTCATACACATGAATAACTAAATATTAACTATAAAATGAAAAAAGTACTACTTTTAACTGCCCTATTCTTAAGTGGCATATCCCTCTTTGCACAAGACAAGAAAGAGGAGCAATTTGAGTTCACAACAGTTAAAGAAAACCCTATCACATCCATCAAGGATCAGAATCGTTCAGGTACATGCTGGGCATATTCAGCACTTGGATTCTTCGAGGCAGAGATGCTTCGCATGGGTAAGGGCGAATGGGACTTCTCCGAAATGTTCCTTGCCCACAAGACTTATGAAGACCGTGCAAAGGCCTCAGTTCGTCTGCACGGCGACATCAGCTTCAGCGAGGGAGGTTCTTTCTACGATGCTGTATATTGCATGAAGAACTACGGCATGATTCCCGAAACAGCCATGCCTGCACCTGGCACACTCTATGGCGACACTCTTCCCAACTTCTCAGAATTCTTCCAGATTCTCACACCTATGGTTGAGTCTGTGGCTAAAGGCAAGCAGAAGAAACTCTCTCCCATCTGGTTCAAGCCCATCAATGCCACCCTCGACGCCTACCTTGGCGAGTGTCCAACAGAGTTCACCTATAAAGGTAAGAAGTACACTCCACAGTCTTACATGGCTTCAACAGGACTCAACCTCGACGACTATGTAAGCCTTGCTTCCTTCTCCCACCATCCTTTCTACAGCCAGTTCGTGATTGAGGTACAGGACAACTGGCGTTGGGGACTCTCCTACAATCTTCCTATCGAAGAACTCATGGAGGTGATGGACAATGCCATCAAGACAGGATACACATTCGCTTGGGGCGCAGACGTGACTGAAACAGGCTTCACCCGCGATGGTATTGGCGTATGTCCAGACGTGAAGAAAATCAAAGAGACCTCAGGTTCTGACTTCGAACGATGGTTTGGTCCTTCTGCATCAGTCAGCCAACGTGACCTACTAACATCACGTCCTCTTCCAGAGATTACTGTGACTCAAGAAATGCGTCAAGAGGCCTATGACAACTGGGAAACGACAGACGACCATGGCATGCTCATCTACGGAATTGCAAAGGATCAGGAAGGAAAGGAATACTTCATGGTGAAGAACTCTTGGGGCACTACCAGCAAATACAAGGGAATCTGGTATGTGTCAAAAGCCTTCGCTGCCTATAAGACCATGAACATCCTTGTTCATAAAAATGCTGTTCCTAAGAATATAGCAAAGAAAATGGGCTTCTAATCAACAGACCATTCTCGAAACAAGCAGAAATCTGCAACGATACATGAAGGAGAGCACTCATGCCGAGTGCTCTCCTTCATGTTTTTCATTCTTTACTTCCTTTCCATCAAACATCCCAAAACATTTTTTCAACATTTTCATAAAAAATACATCAAATCCTTTGTCAGTTTCAGAAAATGTCGTACCTTTGCACTCGCTAAAGGGAAAGATAAACTATCCCATAGTAAAACAAGGTGTGTTAGTTCAGTCGGTTAGAATATCTGCCTGTCACGCAGGGGGTCACGAGTTCGAGTCTCGTACACACCGCACAAAGACCAACCGTTTTTGAGGTCTATAAATAAAAAGAAAACAATGGTGTGTTAGTTCAGTCGGTTAGAATATCTGCCTGTCACGCAGGGGGTCACGAGTTCGAGTCTCGTACACACCGCAATAAAGGGATTCCAATCATATATGGAGTCCCTTTATTTTTTTGTCTGAAATCATGAGCGGCTCAAAGGGAATGTGCCTACAGGCAAGAAGAGTGAAATGATGCTGGCACGTTTTGTCGCTATACCACCCTTCCAAGAAAACGAA
The DNA here is from genome assembly GCA_012729225.1 of Bacteroidales bacterium. Taxonomy (GTDB): domain Bacteria; phylum Bacteroidota; class Bacteroidia; order Bacteroidales; family Bacteroidaceae; genus Minthosoma. The sequence goes on from JAAYDO010000189.1 coordinate 23,535, forward strand.
CATTCTCATCCCGCCCTTCAAGATTCCTCATATCTTCTTCACATACAAGCATTTATAATTACTCGACAATCCAATACTTATGAGGTCAAAAACGCACGCATGGTTCATGAGGCATCGAACAATTGTTCATTGGCCATTGAACAATTGTTCGTTAGAGCATGAAGAATGCCTCAATCATTCGAGATGCCAAATAGCAAGGAAATCCAACTGTTCCATTCCTGCACACACATACTGTTGCCTTCCTCTCCTAATAATTGAGGTGAAGCGTGGCAATTTCGCCAAACTCCCCTTTCAGATTCTTCCCCACTCCTTCCCATATATCCCATACATTTTCATCTCTCTCTTTAAACTTCTTGCTTCAAAAAGAGTCATAACATCGTACCAAACCAAAACAAAACCGAAGTATAACCCAACACAAACCAAGAAACTAACTAAAATGATTCCATCAAAAAGAATATTCCTCACGATGATCCTATCGTTTGTCACATTCTTGACCTATGCGCAATCAGACCTGAAGGGAAAAGTGATTGATAGTGGCAATGGAGAAGTCTTGATAGCCAGCACTGTTCGTGTGATGAGTACCGACACCACCAAGATGATTACAGGAGCAGCCACACTCAGTGATGGAACTTTCAACATCAAAAAAGTAAAGGATGGCAAATATCTGCTCAAAGTCTCCTATGTGGGCTACGAGGACTTCTATCGTCCTATAACTGTGGCTAAAACGAAAGAGAACAAGGGAGAAATGACCATTGGAACAGTCATGCTCTCGCAGAAAAGCACCATGTTGCAAGAGGCAGAGGTGGTTGGTCAGCTCAAGGAGATGGAAATGAAAGACGACACCCTCATCTTCAATGCCGATGCCTTCAAAGTGCCTGCAGGCAGTGTGCTGGAGGATCTCATCAAGAAGTTGCCTGGTGTGACTGTAGAGGATGGTGTGGTCAAAGTGAACGGAAAGACCGTTAGCCGTATCCTTGTAGGAGGAAAAGAATTCTTCGGCAACGACCAAAATATGTCTATGAAGAACCTCCCTGCTGAGATTGTAGATAAAGTGAAGACCTATGAAAGAAAGTCGGACTACAGCCGCATCACGGGTATTGATGATGGTGAGGAAGAAACCGTCATTGATCTCTCCATCAAGAAGGATTTCCAGCAGGGTTGGTTTGGAAACACAAACTTGGGTTATGGAACAGAAGAACTCTACAGCCTCCAGGGACAACTCAACCGATTCTCCGAGAAGAAACAAGGCAACGTCATCTATAACAGAAACAATACAGGTAGCAATGGCAATGCCACTGCTCAGCAGTTGGGCGTTCGATATGTCTTCGACGTGGAGAACTTCGAGTTCGGTGGCAACATCCGCTACAACACCAACAAGAGTGAGAACTGGAACAGAAACAGCGTTGAGCGTTTCGATGTGCCAGGACGTATGATCACAGATAAATATTCGAATAGCTACAGCACAAACAAAAACCGCAACAACAGCTGGAGTGGCGATTTCAAAGCGGAATGGAAAGTGGACTCAGTCACCACCATTCAACTGCAACCAAGATTCACAAAGGGCGACAACAGCAGCGGATCACTCAATGAGTCATTCTCATTCATCAGCGACCCATATATCAATGGTGTGACAGATCCTCTTGATGCATACCAGGCCACTTTGATTCCTGATTCTATCAGAGCAACTGACAGCAACTCTCAAAACTGGAGCAAGGGCGATAACTACAACATTAGCGCAAACCTTCTCATCAATCGTAGATTGGGTGGCAATCCTTGGTTCGGCCCTAGCGCAGTGACAGGAACTAACGGACGAAACATCAGCCTTCGTCTCAGCGGTACACTCAGCGAGAACAACAGTGGAAACAACAACTTCTCCAACTACACTTACCACTTAATCCCATCATTAATAGACGGCAGCGACTCCACACGCGTCACTTATCGTCACCGGCTCAACCCTTCCGACAATAAGAACTACAGCATCAACGTTTCTTATTCAGAGCCTATCTTGCGCAACTTGCATGCTCAGATCAACTATACTTATAGTTATCAAAAGCGTCACGCAGACGGTAAGACATTCAATTTTGGTGATGATGCTACCATCGGTAGAAGAATTTGGGAAGAATACGGACAGTATGGTAATTTGCCAGATAACCTCGACGAGTTCCTGAGCGACTCCCTCTCACGCTATGCAGACAATATTAACAAGACTCACAATCTTGACTTCAATCTGCGCTACAACACCTCTCTCATCAATGCCAATGCAGGTATCCGCTATGAGCGTCAGAACCAGCATCAATATCAGGACTATCTGAACAAGGTGAGAGACAATGAGCGTACATTCAATCGCATCACCCCATCGTTCAACATCCGCTTCCGCTTCACACGTAGAGAAACCCTCCAGTTCACTTGGCGAAGCAACACCAATCAGCCAAGCATGGATGACCTGCTCGATCTCGTGGACAGCACCAACGTTCAGAACATCCGTACAGGTAATCCTAACTTGAAGCCATCCCACACCAACAACCTCAATTTGAGATACAACAACTATTGGGAAGCAACTAAACGTACGTTTAACATCAACTGGACCTATAGCGTTACCAGCAATAGCATCTCTACAAAGACTGAATACATTGATGAGCGTGCCGGCAAACGCAAATCCACCCCAGAAAACATCAATGGCAACTGGAACATGAGTGCCAACATGGGCTTCAACACTCCATTCTTCTGGGAAAGACTGACGCTCAACACCAACACCAGCTGGTCATTCAACAACCGCGTCAGCTACTATGTGCAGAATATATATGACGACAGCAAGAACATTGTGGGTCACAATACTCTCATCAACTCTGTAAAGGACCACAACTTCGGCGAAAGAATCAGCCTAACCCTGCGTCTGACAGACATTGACGTCCGTGCCAACGGAAGTTTCAACTACTCAAGACAGCGCAGTGCATTGACCGAGAACAGTAACCAGGATTCCTATCGCTTCAGTTACGGACTCTCCTCTACAGGTAACTTCCAGAACGGTCTTGGCTACTCTACCGACATCAACATGAGTTCACGTCGTGGTTACTCATCAGCAGCCATGAATACCAACGAACTCATCTGGAATGCCCAGGTCAGTTACCGATTCCTCAAGCGCAAGAATGCCACTATATCTCTTGAGGCACGAGACATCCTCAACCGTCGTAGCGACATCAGCCGTAACATCAGCGACACCCAGCGTTCTGACCGTGAAACCCACGCCATTTACAGCTACGTGATGGCACACTTCATCTACCGATTCAACCTTTGGGGAACAGCATCCGCTCGGCGTGAACTTCGTGAGCAGCGTGCTTGGATGGACGAGCCAGACATGCCTCAGGGCGGTGGAGGACGTGGAGGCAGAGGAGGCAATGGCGGCGGTGGTCGTGGCAACTTCGGAGGTGGCGGAGGCAGAGGAGGCTTCTAAAACACCCTGACATTCATCCAATCAGCATACTTTTTTCAACCAATAAGACAAAACCAATAAAACAAAGAGGAAGGAGGTTACGAATAATCGTGACCTCCTTCTGATTTTTCCTAAAAAACTTCACCTTAAAATTACACTTAGCACATCCTATCACGATAATCCTCGTAGGTGTACTTCCTGAACAGTTCAAACTGTCCGTCCTCATGCAGTATTCCAATGGCTGGATGACCAATGCCATTAAACATATTGGTCTTTACAGTCGTATAATGAATCATGTCTTCAAATATGAGATACTCGCCCACCTGCAAATCATGATCAAAGCGCCACAGTCCCATAAAGTCACCCGACAGGCACGAGTTGCCACCTATACGATACGTATGAGAAATGCTTCTCGCCGTCTCAAGGTCTTCTTCCTCCAAAGTCTCCGCATGTCGAATAGCAGGCTTATACGGCATTTCCAGACAATCAGGCATGTGACAAGTAAAACTTGCATTCATAACAGCCGTCTTCACGCCCGCATTCTCCACAATATCCACCACCTTTGCAATCAGCGGTCCTGTTTGCCAGGCAAAAGCACTGCCAGGCTCCAAAATCACCCTCAACCAAGGATAGCGACTGTGGAAAGCCTTCAGAGTCTCCACCAGCAGTTCCACATCATAGTCCTTTCTGGTCATGAGATGCCCGCCACCAAAATTAATCCATTTCAACTGCTTGAACCATCCCGAGAACTTCTCCTCGATATGTTCCAGAGTGCGGGCAAAAGCATCACTGCCCGACTCGCAGTGGCAATGTATGTGGAAGCCCTCCACATCGCTTGGCAAAACCTCGGGCAAGCCCTCCTTCAGAATGCCAAAGCGAGACCCTGGTGCACAAGGGTTATACAGTTCCGTTTCTATCTCGCTATATTCAGGGTTCACACGCAGACCTATCGAAGAGCGTCCCTTCACTTGAGATGCGAAACGCCCATACTGGCTCAACGAGTTAAACACGATTTGTTCCGAACACTCAACAATCTCTTCAAACTCATCCTCCGTATAAGCAGGAGAATAGGTATGAGCACGACTGCCAAATTCCTTCAAAGCCAACTTCGCCTCATAGAGCGACGAAGCCGTCGTGTGGCTGATATACTCCCTAAAGATAGGGAAACTCTTCCACAAGGCAAAAGCCTTGAATGCCAAGATCACCTCCACATCAGCCCTTTCAGCCACATCAGCAATCAGGGCAAGGTTCCTTCTCAGCAAAGCCTCCTCCATCACATAGCATGGCGAAGGAATCCTCTCAATATTCTGTTCCAACAATGTCATCTTGCTAATCTATCACATTAAATTTTGCAAACTTCAGCAACAACTGCTTCGTTCCTACATTTTCAAATTTCACGGTTGCCTTGGCATTATCACCAGCTCCCTCTATCTGAAGCACCTCACCCCTTCCAAAGCGATTGTGCACGATATGCTTGCCCACAGCCAGTCCACCACCCACAGCAACCGAAGAGCCTGAGCCAGAGGTCGAACCACGCAAGCCCATTGAAGAACCCGCAGACGACCTCCCATCCGTGGCTGAACCGGCAGAAGTCCTTCTACCCACACCCTCCGTTTGTAAAGAAGACTTAGATGCAGATGCACCCGACCATCCCGCAGGTCTCGAAGCCCCAGCAGCCCCCACCCTTGTGGAAGAAGGCACGAAAGGCCTGGGTCTATCCCAGCCCGTCGATCCGCTCTCTCGCTTTCTCTCCCAAGGCAACTGCACCTCATCATCCACACCCAATCGCCCAGAGCGCATGCTGCTTCGCCTGTCAAGAAACTTAGGGTCTATATCGTTCAAGAAACGGCTTGGAGGAGAAAACTCCATCTGACCATATCTAAATCTGCACTGTGCATAAGAAAGGAAGCAATGCACCTTGGCCCTTGTAATCGCCACATAGCACAACCGTCTCTCCTCCTCCATATCTCGGGGATTGCCCGACACCATCTGACTTGGGAACAAGCCCTCCTCCATACCCACCACAAACACAGTGCCAAATTCCAATCCCTTGGCTGAGTGTATCGTCATCAGCGTCACCTTGTGCTCGTCATCACCCTTATCAGTATCCACATCACTCATCAGCGACACCTCCGAAAGGAAATCACTCAGAGATATATTCTCATTGCCCTCCTCCATGCGCATGTCGCAGAAATCCTGAATGCTATTGATCAGTTCCTCCACATTCTCCTGACGTGAAAGATTCTCAGGAGTATTATCCTGATAGATGTCAGCAATAATGCCACTCTCCTTCACCACAAGCGTTCCCAACTGATTGGCTGGCAACTTCTGCGCCTGTTCAATAAAAGCCTCTATCTTCTCTCTGAAACCAGCAATCTTCGCAAGCGTGCCCTTATTCACACCAAGTTCATACTCTTCCGCATTGTTAATCACCCTCCACAAACTCACATGATGCCTGTTGGCAGCATCCAATATCTTGCCCACCGTGGTCTGCCCAATTCCCCGAGCAGGATAATTGACCACACGCTTGAAAGCCTCCTCGTCATTGGGATTCACAGCCAGTCGGAAGTAAGCAATCACATCCTTTATCTCCTTGCGCTGATAGAAAGACAAACCACCATAGATGCGGTACGGAATCGCTTCCTTTCTCAACGTGTCCTCAAACACACGACTCTGCGCATTTGTCCTATACAGGATGGCAAAATCAGAATACTCACACCCATCCTGCCTCTTCACATTTCGGATGGCATTCACCACCATCTTCGCCTCCTCAATATCCGAGTGAGTATCCATCACATGAAGCCTCTCCCCCCTGTCATTCTCCGAGAACACATCCTTCTCAATCTGCCTGCTGTTCTTCTTAATCAAACTGTTGGCCGCCTCCACAATATTCTGCGTGGAACGATAATTCCTTTCCAACTTAAACAACTTAGATTCCGCATAAATATTCTGAAACTGAAGAATGTTATCAATATTTGCCCCACGAAAACTATAGATGCTCTGCGCATCATCGCCCACCACACAAACATGCCGATGATTCTTCGTCAGTTGCCACGTGATCCTATGCTGGGCAAAGTTCGTGTCCTGATACTCATCCACCAGCACATACCTGAATCTCTGCTCCCACTTCGCAAGCACATCAGGATTCTTCTCAAAGAGCAGATAGGTGTAGAGCAATATATCATCAAAGTCCATCGCATCACTATTCCTGCATCGCTCGCTGTAGCGTTGGAAAATCTGACCAAGCAACGGCATGCCATTTCTGGAGTCCCCCATCCTGTTGGCAGGATTCGCCACATACTCCTCCGCTGTCACGAGCTGGTTTTTCGCATTACTGATAGCACCCAACACATTGCCCGGTCTGTAGGATTTGTCATCCAAATCCATCTCCTTCATGATGGTCTTCACCAAACTTCTGCTGTCAGCAGCATCATAAATAGTGAAATTTGAAGAAAAGCCTATCCTCTCATGTTCAGCCCTCAAAATACGCAAGAAAATGCCATGAAACGTTCCCATCCACAACATCCGCGCATAGTCAATGCCCACAATGCGGGCAATACGCTCCTTCATCTCGCGCGCCGCCTTGTTCGTAAAAGTCAAAGCCAAGATAGACCACGGCTGATAACCCTGCTCCATCAAATAAGCAATCTTATAAGTCAGCACCCTCGTCTTGCCCGACCCCGCGCCTGCTATCACAAGCGAAGGACCCTCACAATACTCCACTGCCACCCTCTGGGAGGGGTTAAAAGTATCCAAATAATTCTCCAACTTTCCCTCAGCCTTTATTCACTCTTCTTAAACACCGACACCTTCGGCATCTTCACATACTTACCCTTCACGATGCACTTCATCACCTGTTCGCCCACCGCCCTCAGTTCCATCGTGCTCTCATCCACCAACTTCAACTCCACATCCTGAGCATCATAACCAATATCACTGACCATTCTCACCAAAGCCTTCCTCTCCTTCTCATTCATCGTCAATTCCTTTATTTTCATAATCACCCACGTGCCGTTCAGTTCACCCTTCAGATACCCATAAGTATCCTCCTCGTCAAAATCCCTGAGAGGAATCTTCTTCTCCACAAGATTAACCACAATCGAACCTTTCAGTTCCTCACACTGCCAGATACCCGAAAATGCCTCCTGTGCCCAACAACCCATCGTTGTCAGCGTCAAAAAGAGTGTCATAAGAATCTTATTCATAAGCTCAATGTATTTGCACGCAAAGGTACGGAAAAAATCACGAACTCACACCATCCCACACAAAATTTATATATTATTAAGGAGAAATCCACACACCCCCTCCTTGCCCCTCATTCCGTTTCACCCTCCACCCTCAACCTGCCCTCCCCATCCATTTGCAAGCCTTCGATATGCCTTCGGCAGGGCTTCGATACGCCTCTTGAATAATTCTGACATACAGAAATGCTCCAGATCATGTGCTTCACGTGAAGATTTATTTATGAAAATTCATGGCAATTCGTGGACATTCGTGTAAAAGCGAAGCGCACAAAAGGAGAATGTGTCATGTTTCACGTGAATATTTATTTATGAAAATTCATGGGTATTCATGGGCATTCATGTGAAGCGAAGCAGAGAAAAGAGAGGTTCATCCCCGAATTGCGTTGGTTTTGTCATGCAATCCGAGCAGTAGTAGATTGAAGTATTCGTGGTCTCTATAGCCATAGGCCCTGCGCTTCATGACCTTGATTTTATTGTTAATGCCTTCAAG
>JAAYDO010000028.1 GCA_012729225.1 Bacteroidales bacterium
GCAAAATGCGGCTTCGTGGGTGCTTGTGACAGATTTTACATCAAAAAAGCGGCATAGAAAGAATCTTTCCATGCCGTGCCTGTAAAAAAACAAATAAGAGGATGTGCCTATTTTGACACACCCTCTCTATTCACTTTTCACATCCCTTCTGTCGGCATCTTTCAAAACAGGAAACTTACGTCTGAAATCCTTCAGCTTCTGCAGATCTAATTCCACCGTGACGGCTGACTCCTCGTCCAGAGGGCAAGCCGCCAAGGTGTTACCGTAGGGATCTACCACCATTGTTCCACCACCGTAATGGCTGTTCTTATCCGTGCCAACACGATTCACCCCTGCCACATAGCACTGGTTCTCAATAGCACGTGCATGGAGCAACGTGTCCCATACAGCCTGTCGAGTGATGGGCCATGAGGCCACATAGAGCGCACAGTCGTATGGTATCTTTTCATTGTTGCGAGAGAATACAGGGAAACGCAGATCATAGCATATCTGTAGAAGGAAGCGCATGCCACGAAACTCCACCACAGCACGTTCCCTGCCTGCCGTGTAGTAACGGTGCTCATCGGCATAACTGAAGAGATGACGCTTGTCATAACTCTCATAGACACCATTGGGTCTCACAAAGTAGAAACGGTTGTAGCAAGAGCCATTCTCCTCTTCTATTGCCACGCTGCCACACACGGCTCCGCCCAGTTCCCTTGCCATCCTTTGCATCCACGCCAGTGACTGCCCCTCGGTCTCTGCAAAGCCCTTTGGTTCTACACCAAACCCCGTGGAGAACATCTCGGGCAACACATATACATCGCTCTTCTCCAGCCCCCACAAGATTTCTTCTATCTTCTCGTGGTTGGCTGTCGGATTGCCCCATATAATATCATGTTGCAACAGGGATATTTTCATTCCTTCTTCTTTTTGAGTGAAAAGATGACAGCCGTCACCACCAAAAGAATCATGATGGCCAATGCCACGTATGCTACAGCCTCTGTGGTCTGCACGCTCTGAGGACGGAAGGTGAACACCACCTCGTGCTTTCCTGCTGGCACATGGATGGCGCGAAGCACATAATTGGCACGGCCTACCTCTACTTGCTGACCATCCACCGTTGCAGTCCATCCAGGATAATACACCTCGGAGAACACCACCAAGCCTCCCTGCTGGCTCTCCACCTCATACTTAGCCTCATCTGCCTCATAACTTGCGAGCCGCACAACGCCCTCGCCACCTGTCTTGAGGAAACCAAAGTCGTTCTTAGCCACCACAGCAGTCTTGCGCAGATCCACCTTGCCAAGAGCATCAAGCTCCTCATTGGCATTGGCAACCCACTTGACATCGGTGACAAACCACGCATTGCCAAAAGCGGCCGTATTCTCCACAGGAAGTTTTACTTCCCCTCTCTCGCCTGCTCCAAGGATGAACCAACGAGTGTTGAGCATGTTGATGACAGGATAGAGAGAATCCGTATTGACAGCCGAGAGGTCGTAGAGAGGGTATTGTGTCTGCTCTTCCATCATCCTCACCGTATCTATAGGAGCCTGACGAAGTGCCTCATACACCTTGCTCATCTCTGGCTGGATGTGAGCCTCTATGAGTTCCTGGTATCTGCGCAACTTGGCAGCGTGATAACCACCAATAGAACTATAGAAAGCACTGGTATTATTGTCGTTGAAAGTAGAAACGGTGAAGTTCATCACACGATAGTCTCTGCCCGTGCCGCTCTTCTCCAAAATGTATGCATCCGCATCTGTCTTCTGAATGCGAGCCACACCTTGTGGTTCTACAAACATATCATCATTCAAGTAGCGTTTGTTCACACTCCACATATCAATCAAGCAAATAGCCAAAAGCACCACACTCAAAACGGTGACCTGTTTGGGGCTAACCTCCTCATCCTTCTTTTTCTTGGCATACCACCACATGGCAGCAGCACCTATCAGGATGAAGAAGATACTTCTCCAAGCATCTGCGCTTACCATAGCAGCGCGCATGTCAGAAATGCTCTGCAAAAGACCCTGACCAAATGAGTTGTCAAAGTAGCCCGCATTCACATACTGCTGAACAGCAGCCTTGTCGCTTGAGCTGACAAGCATGTGACCCAAACCAGGCATCATCACATATATGAGACATATCACCACTGTAAAGATAGTGCCGACATAAAGAGGCTTCATTCGAGGATTTTCCACCCAGAGCTTCAAGCCCCAAAGGGCGATGAAAGGCACAACAAATTCCACAACCACCAGAATGCTTGCCACAGTACGGAACTTTGAATACATGGGCACATGGTCGATGAAGAAGTCGGTGAATGGCATGAAGTTATGCCCCCAACTCAACAGAAGCGTGAGCACACCCGCAACAATCATGGCCCATTTGAGTGGCTTCCTGTTAGGAATCACCACCAGTCCCAACACAAAGAGCATGCACACCAGCGCACCCAAATAGACTGGTCCACTCGTGCCAGGCTGTTCACCCCAATACTGAGTGAATGCACCATAGATGCCCATCTGCTCCATCTGGGAGTCAGCCTTCTTCATGGCAGTCTTATTCATCAAGAGTGGCATGCTTGCCCCACCCTTCACATCTGGAATGAGGAAAGTCATCGTCTCGTCTATGCCATAACTCCAAGCCGTGATATAACTACGCTCCAATCCGCTGTCGGTCTGGTCATCCGCCTTTCCTTGCTTCACCAACTCACTCTTCCCACGCATCGTGTCTTTGGAATATTCATAAGTATGGAACAGATTGGAAGCATTCAGACACACAGCCAAGACAGCAGCCAAGACCACACCTCCAGTAGCCTTCAGAAAAGAACCCATCTCCTTGTTTCTGACAGCCTGAACAAGGAAAGCCACCACCATAAGCAGTTCCACCGTAAGGAAATAGTAGGACATCTGCACATGATTAGCCTGCACCTGCAAGGTTGCAAAGAGAGCCGTCACCAAAGTTCCCCAAAGATATTTCTTTCTATAACACAGAGCCATACCGCCAATAGTAGGTGGGATATAAGCCAGTGCCATCACTTTCCATATATGACCTGCAGCAATGATAATGAAGAAATAACTGCTGAAAGCCCACACCACAGCACCAAGAGCCGCCATCCAGTGCCTAAAGTCAAAAGCCCTCAAAAGGATGTAGAAACCCAACATCGACACAAAAATGTACCACACATAGTCAGGAAACCACAAATGATAAGCCTTCTCCACAAAGACCATCGGCTTCACAGAATCATACGAAGGAGCAATCTGATAGGTAGGCATACCACCAAAGAGACTCGTGGTCCATCTGGGAGTTGCGCCCTCATGCGCATCGCGATACTGATTGATTTCCACATTGATGCCATCGTTGGCACCACTGTCGTGTTGTTCCAGACGGTAGCCCTTGCTCACAGGCGTCATAAAATACGCAAATGCAATCACTGCAAACAAAGCCACACAACACATGTCTGGCAAAATCTTCTTCAAATCGAGTTTCATATTATTGGTCATGTTTTTTTCTTATTGCTTGCAAAGGTACGATTAAGTGCGGACAATACAAAGTGAATAAAAGATTTTCTCACTTTTATTATCAAGCATGAACACCCTACACTTTCATCAACGGTATGATGAAAGACAATACAAATTCTTCTTGGTTAAACACCTAGTTCGTGTTGTATTGTTTCTGTTTAGAGCGCAGAGTTTAGAGTTGCCCTCCTGATGGCTGTCCCATACCCCCATGTCCTCATCCCTCATTCCTCACATCCCATATTCCTTTATTTCCGCACCCCGACATTTCCGCACCTCCCGCCACCCTTCGATAAGAGTCCGATAGCCCTTCGATAGCCTCCATGAGGAAATGTTTCTATATTCACCATCATGCCAGTGTGTGTGTTTCTTGATTGACGATGCGAAGTTACGGGCAATATCCAACTCCTCCAAACAAAAAAGTGACTTTCAAAAAAGAATGTCAAGATTTTGACTGATTACCAACAAGACAACTTTTTTGAGGGGGTGTCACCCCATTTTTTTACAAAAATCTTGACAATGGCAAAAAACGGGAAACGGGAAACGAAAAATTGGAAAATGCAGAATAGTTTTTTTATAATGTACTGTAAACCTATTCTATACAATTATTCCCTCAAGTGTATTGAGACGAAGATTGCGATAATTCAGTCGAAAGTGAGTGTCTTCTTACTGTTTGTTCATCTCGGAAGAACAGGTACTTTTGCCCAGAAAACACTTTTCCAAGAAGTACTTTGTCTTTTCCACATATTTTATCCATCTCATGTCTCATCTCTTTACAACCAGAATCTTCTTTCGTATTCCCTCGCATTTTTTTCGTGATGGCAGAAGATATAGAACATGATAGGAAAGTTCTCCGTATCTTTGTGCTGATAACACAAACTTTTATCAACATGAAATCAATTCTTTTCTCTCTCTTCGTGGCACTCTTCTTTTGTGCCACACCAGCCAGTACAAAGAAGCACGGCATCAAAGTTCTCATTCTCTGTACAGGCAACACATGTCGCAGTCAGATGGCTCATGGTCTGCTGAAGTCTTACGGGAAAGATTTGGCGGTCTATTCAGGGGGCGTGAAGGCTGAAGAGCGCGTTAATCCTAAAGCTGTGATGGTAATGCGCGAACTGGGCATTGACATCAGCGATCACAAGCCTTGCCTGATTGACGAGTATCTGGATGAAGAATGGGACTATGTGATTACCGTGTGTGATAACGCCGACAAGACTTGCCCTGCATTCAATGGCAAGGTGAAGCACCGCCTCCACATTCCATTTGAAGACCCAAGCAAGGTGACGGAAGGAACTTACGAGTTTAGGCTCAACGAGTATCGTCGCATTCGTGATGCCATCAACGACACTTTCTTCAAATTATATTGCGACATGGAAGAGCGCAAGTGATGCACCAAGCCATCATTAATCTACTCATTTCTTATATAAGACAGACAGGTGCTTCAACGCATCTGCCTGTCTTGCGCTTCAAGAATTCCTTCTGAAAGGTTGCTCCCATACAGCCATCAATATCTTCTCAGTGGCGTGTAGCGTATCTGGTATATTTTATCGAAATGCTTGTCCCAAGGTGTTTCTTGAGAAGGATCAGAAGAGATACGAAGACCATAGAAGCGTGTGCCTGTCTGACGAAATTCCTCAAGTCGTTGCATAAGCTGTCTATCCGCTTGAGGAATGAAGAAGTCGGACACCCAAAGCACATCAGCATTGACATATTGATTGCCATCATTTTCAAGGAGATCGAACATCATCTGGAACATCTTCTTGGCATTAGTGCCTCCACCAATGAACGGGATCTGTCCTTGCTTGAATTGTTCGTCTGCCTTAATAAATCCAAGTTGAGCCTCCGTCTTCTTCTTTCTGCGTAGGGCAAGGTCTATTGCCTTAATATCTACAGAGAAATCTATCAGGAAACAAGGACGATTGAGTTGTTCTGCCAGCAGTTCCATCTTTCCAAGCAGTGATTGCTCAATACGCATGGGAGCACCATACATACTGGCAGAGGTGTCAAGACACACAATCATCGGTCCTTTGCGATTGGCATGCACGAAAGACAAGTGGCGGGAAGGATTGCTCGATTCCGACTTATAGCGGAAAGTCTGCAAACGTTTGGACAGGAACTTGTGCACAAAAAGATTCTCCATGCTCTCATCAGCATACTGGGCAAGTTCTGAAGGAAGGAGTGCGTTGAGGTTGTCTCCAATCGTGATGCCCTCTATGTCGCTACCCGACGAGTGTTCCAACCTCATGTCCGAACCACGATTAACAGCAAGCCTGTCCCTTCCCTCTTCATTGGCTCTCCTACCCATCTTGCTGACAATCTCATCAATCTCTGGGTAACGCTTGCGAATATTGACGATGGACATCTTCTTCTCAAATTCCGTCTCAGTCCACGTGCCATCCATCATATTCCATGCCTGCAGCGCTTCTGCCTCGGAAACGCCCGATTTGTTCATGGCATCTTCTGCACGCTTCCACATCTGATCAAGCCCCTGACGCATAGAATCCTTCATCTTTTCTATCCGTTCATGCTCTTTCTTGCGCAGACTCTCCTCCATACATTTACCCCAATCATCTGCCAACTTGTCCCAGTTCTCCTGCTTCTTCCATCCTTCATCAGAGAATATCTTTTGGAAGAAAGCCTTGTCGAATCCCTCCTCACGATGTTTCTCGTCAATCTCCTGAATGAGTGCTTCCCAATGGGCATGCTTTTGATGCGCTGTCCAATCAGGCACTTCCTGACTCTTTCGCTTTTCTGTAGTGGCACGCTGATGCTGGAATGTGACCTCGTGAATGCAGTCGGCTATGAACTGCCCCACCTTGACGTAGAACATCTTCGCTCTCAATTTGCTTGTAAACACCTTGAGGCGCACCTCAGGATCACTCATCAATCGAATGAGATAACTGCCCAACGGGTCATGAGGGAAGAGTGTCCAAGGTTGGTGTTCCAGCCATTCATCTTCCACACCTGCCACATCTCCATGTTCTATGAACAGCTCGACCATCTTGAGATATTTCGAGGCATCCATCAGGCTGGTTTGTTCAGGATTCATTCCTAACTGATACCTCCAGAATTCCTGATCACGGAAGATTTCCTTATACATATAACTTACCTATTTCCTGACGTGTGAAAGCCAACTGCTGAAAGAGTTCCTTGAGATACAAGTCCAGTTCTCTGAGGTCTTCCTTAGAGGCAAACATGTTTTCACGCAACTGATTCTCCAAGGCTCTGATGCCACTGGCCAGCACATCCATCTCTGCCTCATAGTCCAGAAGCACCATGCTCTGATTGGAAAAGAGGGCGTCCTGTTGCTGAGCCGCTCCAAGCGTCTCTATATCGTAACGCACATCATCCACATAAAGAAAATGGTCATCTCTACTTAGCGAGACCAACTGACACCCGACAGGCACTGTTCCTCCCCGATAACTGCGTATGATATATCTGCCAGGATTCTTCTTATCTTGATAGCGGATGCCATCTTCGGGCTTCGTCCCCTGCACTGGAAGGTTTTGATAGTCAGCAACGACCATATAAGTCTCGGAAGAGTTGGTGTCAATGACGTGGTAGTAGAAATCATCAAAGACCCTCTTATTGCGGTCACGTGGAGAAATTCTGTCAAGACGTTCGGCAGAGCGGTTCACACGGTGCACCCGAATATCCTCGGCTAACTGCGCCTTGAGGCTCACCAACTTCTTTTCCTCAGAAGCAAACAGCACACGAACAATCATGGAACGAATTGCGTCTCTTTCTTCAGGCTCTTGCCACAAGCAATGATAGACAGGCAGCAGATCTGCCTTGGTGGCAGAGAGTCTGTCGTGCATGAAAGCAGAAGTTCTCAGCAGTCTCACAATATTCTTCCAGCGACGGTCGCTGATGTAGATACTGCGGCGTTCATCCTCTTCATTGACAGCCACAGAGAGCAAGGCTCTACGAATGAGCATAATGCAGTCCATGACCTCATCATCCACTCCTATTTTGTTGATTTCATCTTGCCATTCAGCATATTCTTCCGAAGAAATCTGCCACAGATGTTCCTCTGTGGGCTCATGTCCTTCATCCAGCAACATCTGTCGAAACTTGCTTTCTTCCCGAACACCATGACTCTCCACACGAATGATAAAGCGATCCCAAAGCGCCTCAAGTCCCTCACCTTTGGCAGGGAGTTCGTTGCTGGCAGCCACCAACAATTTGAGCGGAAGACGAATTTCCTTATTGCCATTGCGAAAGAGTTTCTCATTCATCACTGTGAGCAATGTATTTTGAATGGCAGGACCAGCCTTCCATATCTCATCGAGAAACACCACATCGGCATCAGGAAGAAAGCCCTCCGTGACACGCTCATAGCGGTCGGAGTTCTTGAGCATGGAAATACTGACAGGGCCAAAAATCTCATCTGGCGTGGAGAAACGCGACATAAGATACTCAAACGAATGTGCCTTTTGGAAAGCATGCTTCAGACGACGGGCTATCATAGACTTGGCCGTGCCTGGAGGCCCCAGTAGGATGATGCTCTCACCAGCCAATGCCGCCAAAAGCGCCAGAGCCAGTTCGGAGTCCTTCTCATATATACCTTGATTGATGACCTCTAAGAGGTGTTGTATTCTATCTTTCATGATGATATTTTCCTATTTTAACGTGAGTTCGACGAATTATAAGTCCTTGTAAATTTGGTGATTAGCGAAAATTGTTGTAACTTTATAGTGTTGAAATACAAAGAATTACAAACAATAATCGCTATGATCACCGAGGACAA
>JAAYDO010000145.1 GCA_012729225.1 Bacteroidales bacterium
ACCTTATTAAAAAGCGAATTTACAATGGGTTTTGGCTTTTCTTCTAAATCCTTTTCTATTGACTCTTCTTCATTTATGTACCGATTACCGTATGGTGAGTAGTAATTGTATCCGCCATAGTAATAATCGCGGTTCTTAGGTATCTTATTGGCAACCACTCCCAGTATATGGGCATTGATGCGGTGAAGTTCTTCAATCGGACGAAGCGCTCTGATAGCCCGGGTTTGACCGGGAATTACAACAAAAATGATCCCGTCCACTTTTCCTGAGAGTATTTGGGTATCAGAAACAACCATTGGTGGACAGTCAAGGATGACCATATCAAAACGCTCCTTAAGCTCCTTGATGGTTTGTGACATTCTTTCGCTGCCCAGAAGCTCTGATGGGTTGGGAGGGATGGTCCCGCAGGTGATGATGGATAAGTTCTCCACGTGGTCATAGGTTTTTAATACATCATCAATTCTGAGTTTGCCCGTGATCACGTCACTGAGACCGTTTCGATTTGACTTATTAAATTGCACGTGAATTTTCGGACGGCGCATATCGGCGTCAACGATGACCACATTTTTGCCACTTTGCGCTTCAACAATGGCGAGATTGGCGGCGATAGTTGATTTCCCTTCAGACTGTCCGGAGCTTGTCACAAGCATGGTTTTTGCCGGATCATCGACAGACGAATATTCCAGGTTGGTACGCAAGGACCGAAAAGCTTCCGCGACTGGAGAACGCGGATTCTTAGCTACAAAAACACCGAGTGAATCACCGTTCTGTCTAGGGTTATGCTTTAAGTCACCAATAAAACCAATCACTGGACTACCCAAAACTTCTTTGATTTCATCGGGAGTTTTGAGTGTGTCGTCCAGGTATTCAACCAGGAAGATGATAGCAGCAGTCACGAACAGTCCGATTGCCGCTCCCATTACGGCACTCTGAATTGGCTTCGGAGAAATCGGAACTGCGGGTTTGGTAGCGGTTTCCACCTGCATTACCGTAGGCGTGGATTGTGCCTTAGAGAGGCGCAGGGTTTCAAGGCTGTTGATACTGCTGATATAAATCTGCTGGTAGAGCTGGAGAGTGGTCTTGAGACGATCAAGGTCTGTTGAGCTTGCGGAAGCGGTATCGGGGGTTTTGCCAAGAACAACAAGTTGGGTATAGATTTCCTGGTAGAGTGCAAGAATTGGGCTTAACTCGTCGATTTTTGCCTGGGAATTCACAAGTCTTACTTGGTCAATGTCGGATTCAGAATGGGGATCAATGCTCTCCATATCAAGTTTAATGGCATTGATTTGGGATTGGACATCAGTGATTTGCGCTTGAACGTTTTCTATCTGCTTCTGTATTATCTCAGTAGAGAGGGTGGTGATTTGGTTTTCGATGGTTGTGATCTGGTCTTCGGCTTGATCCACTCGTGCTTGCAGGTTCCGCTCCGCTGATTCAAACTGGACTGTCTGGAGTTTTAGATTCTGATCGATCAAAATGTCTACCAAACCATTAGCAATCACTGCTGCCTTATATGGATCGGTATCTTTGACTGTGAGGACGACAAACTTAGTCTCCCCAACCTGGGTGGCTGTTGCCTGACCTTTCGTTACCGGAAAACCAAGCCGATTGGAAGCCTCATACAAAAAATCCTCGGTTGTAAGCAGTTCGGTGTAGGTATTGATGATGTTTTGGTTGTTTA
>JAAYDO010000102.1 GCA_012729225.1 Bacteroidales bacterium
ATATATTATATATAATGTGTAGGACTGATCAAATTACCAGAGAAGAATGTAAAGAACCATTGTAATCACACAGATGCCAAGTGCACCGTATGCATATCCTGATGAAGTCTCGAAGAGAGTAATATCAACAGGAAGAGCCTTTGGATCCTTCTTCGTCTCTTTAGCGTTAGAGATGAGGAAGATAGCACCAGTAGCAATGAGTACTCCGAAGAAGTAGAATGCCTGGAAGCCAATATCGTTGAGGTAAGCGAATACGTTGTTGTCTGGAGTAGCATCTGCGGGGACAGTCATGCCGCCGATGGTGACAACGAGTGCTGCTATTTCGCAGACTGCTGCACATACAGCGAGAGTGTTACCCCACTTGAGCATCGCTTTACGATCTTCCAATGATGGAAGTTCGCAGTTCACATACTGTTTGCTGAGGAATGACACCACAACGAAGAATGTGAAGAGAACGATAAACACGTAACCTGCACGGAACTGGAAAGCAACATCTGGAAGGAATACCTTGAAGAGGACACCCATTGGAATGGTGATAATTGCAGTCCAAACGGCAGCTGTAGAAGATGCACGCTTCCAAAGAAGACCCATACCAAATACAATCACGATACCTGGATATACGAAACTTGAGTACTCCTGAATATACTGGAATGCCTGATCAAGACCACCAAGGAGTGGTTTAACAGCGATAGCAGCAATGACGAGAGCAACTACGGCTACAATACGACCTACGTTTACCAAGTTCTTGTCAGAGGCGTTCTTGTTGATGTACTTGTTATAGATGTCCATAGTGAAGAGGGTAGAAGTACTGTTGAACATAGAAGCCAAAGAAGAGATGATTGCTGCCGCAAGAGCTGCAAATGAAAGTCCTTTGATACCTGTTGGAGTAAAGTTGCGGATGAGCCATGGATAAGCGTCGTCAGCAACATTAATTGAACCCTGAAGGTTAGAGAACTGGTCTGCATTCTGAGACATGTAGTATGCGCAGATACCTGGGAGCACCACGATGAATGGAATCAAAATCTTGAGGAAGCCTGCGAAGATAAGACCCTTCTTTGCCTCTTCAATGCTCTTGGCTGCAAGACCTTTCTGGATGATATACTGGTTGAAACCCCAGTAACCAAGGTTGGTTACCCAAAGTGCACCGACGATTGCTGCGATACCAGGTACGTTGTTGAATGCGCTTTGGCTGTGGCTCTCCTGAATCACAAGATGGAAGTGAGGGTCTGTTGAGTGCTCGCCTGTAGTGAGGAAGGAATAAACCTTGTTGAAGCCATCAATGAATGTGCCATCTTCGCCAGCAACAGAGCAAAGAGCGAAGTAAGCTGTGATCAAACCGCCACCCACAAGGAAGGTTACCTGCATCACGTCAGTCCATGCTACAGATGCAAGACCGCCGTAGATAGAATAGGTACCAGCGATGAGGAAGAGGGCGATGATAATAATCATTCTCATTGAAATCTCCATGCCTCCAACAGCAACTGAGAGTCCCTGAAGACCCAGAATCTGCTCAATAGCGAGTGCGCCAAGCCATGCCACAGATGTCAAATTGACAAACACATAGAGGAACAACCAAAGAATAGAGAAAGCAAGGCCTACACCGTCGTTGTAGCGTTCACGTAAGAACTGTGGAATAGTGAAAATCTTACGCTCAATCATTGTTGGGAGCAAAAATTTCCCAATTACTACCAATGTGACGGCAGCCATGATTTCATAAGCTGCAATTGCAATACCATCAGCATAACCAGTACCAGACATACCGATGAACTGCTCTGCAGAGATGTTGGCAGCAATAAGTGAAGCACCTACTGCCCACCAAGTCAGCGTGTTGCCGGCAAGGAAATAGTCATTAGCACTCTTTCCTTTTCCGTCTTTGTCACGGCTGAGGAACATACCGAGGCTCACGAGCAAAACGATGTAAACGACCAAGATGATAAAGTCGATGGCCTCAAACCCGCTCTGACTTATCGCTTCGGTAAAACTCATTTGTGAATCCATTTTTTTTGATAATTGTTTTTAATTGTTATTGTTGTATTTGTTGTTATTTGGCTTTTATGCATTATTCCTCAACAGAGAACACATACTTGCAATAAGAGTGGTATGGCTTTTCTGGAGTGACGAATGGGTTGCTCAATTCCCAACCTGGCATCATGTACTTATTGGGTGAATCTGGGAACTTTTGGCTCTCAAGGCAGATAGCACTGTGTTTCTGATACATGATACCGCCCTTGCCTGGACGAGTGCCATCTTGGAAGTTTGCTGTGTAGCATTGAACACCAGGCTCATTGGTGTACATGTCCATCTTGATTCCAGAACGTGGATCTGTCATTGTGATGCAAATCTCATCCTGATTGCCCTTTGTGTTCAAGACCCAGTTGTGGTCGTAGCCACCACCAACAGATTCCATCTCAGCATCCTTCTTGTCGAAATCTGTGCCGATAGCACGAGGTGTACGGAAGTCGAATACAGTTCCTTCCACAGGCTTAACTTCACCTGTTGGGATGAGGTTGTCGTCGCCTGGAGTATAGTTGTCGGCGTTCACATAAAGGATTGATTCATTGATGGTGTTTTTCATGTCGCCAGAAAGGTTGAAATAAGTATGGTTCGTCATATTCAACACTGTTGGCTGGTCTGCTGTACCATCGTAGTTGATAACGATAGCATTGTCGTCTGTCAGTTCAAACTTCACTGTCACCTCAACCTTGCCGGGGAACTGGTTGTCGCCATCAGGAGAGATACGCTTGAGAGTGAGCGACTGATCAGATGAATCTACAACATCGTAAACTTGATATTGCCATCCTGTGTAGCCTCCATGTAGGCATGCCACACCGTTGTTGTTCTTTGGAAGAGTGACTGTTGTGCCCTCGTAAGTGTATTCACCATTGTTGATACGGTTAGCGTAGCGACCTACAGAGCAACCGAAGTCTGTTTCATAGTTCCATGGGAAATAGTTCTCGACCTTGTCGAAACCGCAAGCAACATCCACGAAGTTCCCGTCTTTGTTTGGAACCATGATGCTGACAATACGTCCACCGAAGTTGGTGATGCAGACTTCCATGCCATTCTTGTTGGTCAGGGTGAAGAGCTTCACCTCTGTTGCATTCGCAGAGTCTGCCATAAATGTGTTTGTTGCAGAATCGTATGCTACAGCAATGCATGTGTCATAGTCTGCTGGATTGATACCTGATTTTGTCAGTTCAGGCTGAGTTGGGTTCTGTGCAGAGTTGCATGCACATAAGAGAGCTACGGCCGTAGCACTCCCCATCAAAATTGTTTTGAAATTTCTCATAATTGGGTTAGATAATGTATTAGTTTATAAACTATTTTCAAAGTTCGGTATTTTTCACGTCTTTTTAACGATTGAAAACATGTTTTTCAACATACAGTGTGATTTTGACACTTTTTTCTTCTGATTTGATCTGAAAAACTTTGTTTTTGATGCTTCCATATTACATGTGTTACATCCATTCGTCATAAGAAAGAGTCCGATGTCTCTCGCCGTGTATGTCATATTTCTCACTGGTGGGTAGGACATAGTGGCCTATTCACAAAAATCACAAATCCAAACATTCTCAAAATAGATATTACTGGCATGGAATACCCGCATCTGTCTCAGCCTTCATTCCACTTTCATATTCTTTCATGCCACAAAAGAAAACCTCATGTCACTCAAGAAAAAGGTCGTGGAATTATCTAAGACTCGTCTCGAAGGCATCTCGAAGGCATCTCGAAGGCTCGCAGAAGCATGGGGAGGGAATGTTTGTCTGTAAAGGATTCTTTTTCGTTATTGTTTCATGTCTATTGAAAGTGAATGTGCAAGCACCTCTTGGTGGTTGGATGGAGTTTCTACGTATGAATCATGTGAGTTCGACATAAGAAGCCCATGTTTGGTTCATAGATGATGCTCGTTCCAAACTGGAGTATGTGTTTGTTGGAAAAAGAGGAAAAAGGGAAGTCTGAATGATGCAGACTTCCCCGTATTTGTTGTCTTGAACGATTGCTGATCGAATTAGCAAAGTTTGCGTGCTCCATCTCCAATCACTACATCAATGACAATAGGTTTCTTTCCATATTTCTTCTGAAATTCACTGACAGCAGTTTTTATGAAATTGTCGTAAAGTTCTTCTGCTACAAGGTTGATGGTGCATCCACCAAAGCCTCCTCCCATCATGCGTGAACCTGTCACAGAACAATCTTTTGCAATATCGTTGAGGAAATCAAGTTCCTCGCAAGATACTTCATAATCTTTAGACAAACCATCATGAGTTTCGTACATCTTCTGGCCTACAGTTTCGTAGTCGCCTTCTTGGAGTGCATCACAAACAGCCAATACACGGTCTTTTTCTCCGAGGACAAAGGTGGCGCGCTTGATGTCTTCAGCAGACACTTTCCCCTCTATCTCCTTCAACTCTTCCCATGTGGCTTCACGTAGGGTAGTGATCTCCTTCTCCGGGTGAAGTTCCTTGATGGCTTTCACACATCTTTCGCATGAATCTCGTCGGTCATTATAAGGAGAACCTACAAGCGCATGCTTTACGCAGGAGTTGATGAGAATGAGTTTATAACCCTTTGGATTCCAGGGATAATACTCGTATTCCCCAGAGCGACAGTCTAAGCGCATGAGATTGCCTTTCTTGCCAAACACAGAGGCGAACTGATCCATAATGCCACAGTTCACTCCAATGTATTTGTGTTCTGTTGCTTGACCTACTTTGGCAAGTGTCATCTTGTCAATCTTATTATCTCCAAATAAGTCATTAACAGCATAGGCATAACAGCTTTCTAATGCTGCGGAAGAAGACATGCCTGCACCATTTGGAACATCACCAGCAAAAGCAGTGTCGAAACCCTGAACAGGAACGCCAAGAGCCATCATCTCACGCACCACTCCATAGATGAAACGGAAGTGTGTTGCACGTGGTCCTTTCTCATCATCGATAGAGAATTCGACATAATCTTTCATGTCAATTGAATATGCACGGATAGTGCGTGTTCCGTTCGGACGAATTTCTGCAATCATTCCTTGCTCCACAGCGCCTGGAAAAACAAAACCGCCATTATAGTCGGTATGTTCGCCTATTAGGTTGATACGTCCTGGTGAAGCATAAACAGAACCAGGCTCACCACCAAGATGCTTAATGAATCGTGAACGAACGTCGTCGATTTTTAATCTCATAAGTTGATAAGTTTTCTTGTTTGCCCAAAAAGGCTATTAGTTAAGTTAATTATAAAGAACACTCCCTCGTCCATTCATGGACGAGGGATGTGTAGTTTTTCTTAAAGAACATCAAACTTGTAAATGGTCTTCTGGATGTATTTCTCACCAGGCTTTAACACAACCGATGGGAAGTATGGACGGTTTGGTGAATCAGGGAAGTGCTGAGCCTCAAGGCAGATGGCTGAGCGACGTGGGAATGTTGCTCCAAACTGACCTGATTTTCCTGTGCCAAAGTTGTCTGTGTATATCTGAAGACCTGGTTCTGTTGTGTAGGTTTCAAGCACACGTCCTGATTGAGGATCAGTGACACGTGCTGCCAATGACAACTCGCCAACCTCTTTCTTGTTCAATACATAGTTATGGTCATAGCCAGAACCGTTCTTCAACTGTTCGTTGTCTGCATCAATCTCCTTGCCGATAGCCTTTGGACTGCGGAAGTCAAAAGGTGTGCCCTCAACCTTTAAGATTTCGCCTGTTGGAATGCTGGTAGCGTCAATAGGGAGATAGAAGTCTGCATTCACCTCCAGCAATTGATCCATGATGTCTGGAGTTGGGTTGGCAATTCCTTGCAAAGAGAAGAAAGCGTGATGTGTCAAGTTGATGATAGTCTTCTTGTTTGTT
This sequence comes from Bacteroidales bacterium, assembly GCA_012729225.1. Classification (GTDB taxonomy): domain Bacteria; phylum Bacteroidota; class Bacteroidia; order Bacteroidales; family Bacteroidaceae; genus Minthosoma. The sequence goes on from JAAYDO010000102.1 coordinate 5,840, forward strand.
GTAGCCAAATACTCAAGGATCAATTGATTGTCATCAGTCCATGTGAATTCAACAGAAATCTTCACTTCGCCAGAGAATCCCTCATGACCATATGGCAGGATGTAGTTTAATGATAAACTCTGATCGCCAGTTTGGTAAGCATCCCAAACTTGAACATGAAGTCCTGTTGGACCTCCATGCAGGTGGTTAGGACCATCATTCAGATCCAGCTGATACTCTTTTCCGTTAAGGGTGAACTTTCCTTTACAGATACGGTTTCCCCAACGTCCAATCAATGTGGAACGGTAAGGCTCTGGTGAATTAATGACACTCTGTATGTTGTCATGTCCCTGGATAACATTGGCCACTTTGCCATTTTTGTCAGGAACCATGATTGCACAGATTGCACCACCATAGTTGGTTATAGATACTTCGTAACCATCCTTGTTCACAAGGGTGTACAGGTCAGTTTTCTTGCCTTTCACTTCCGTCTGGAAGTCTTCGGCTTTTAGACCACTCAATTTGGGCTGAATAGTGCTCATAGAGATTGTATTTTAAGTATGATTAATAAATCGGTTTTAGTTATCTCATTGCAAATTAAACGAAAAATATTTTACTAAACTAACTTTCCGCAATTTATTTTTTAAGTTTCTTGTTTTTTCAGCAGAAAATGGTAGAATATTCTTAGACTTTGCCACATTTCAACTCGGAGAGAAGGTCTGCTACCACAAAACTGCTACCACCTACATAAATGAAATCATTCTTTTCTGCATCTTTTAGCGCAGCCTGATAAGCTTTCCCTACAGTTTGATAACTTTCTCCTCTTAGACCATATTCCAAGGCTTTTTCTTTGATTGTTTCGTGAGGCAAAGCACGTTTCACATTGGCTTGACAAAAATAGTAGGAGGCATGTTTAGGTAACATTTCCAAAACTCCGCTGATGTCTTTGTCATTCACCATTCCAAACACGATACGAAGGTTTGATGTGATGCTGTTCAATTGTTTTACTATCCATTTGAATCCTCCCACGTTGTGAGCAGTGTCACACACTACTTTGGGTGTCACTTTCAGTGTTTGCCATCTTCCCATCAATCCTGTCAATTCACATACATGAGCAAATCCTTCTCTGACATTTTCATCTGTGATTCTGAAACCTTTTTCTTTCAATCGGCTTATTGTGCATAAAATAGTGTTAGTGTTCTTTTGCTGGCAATGACCACAGAGTTCACCTGTCAATAAGCCATAGTTCTTTGTTTTATAGACGACTCTACTTCCATCGAAATCATGACTTGTCATTTCATTTTCTTCCTCAGCAAAGAAGATGGGAGCATCCATCTCTTGAGATTTCTTTATGAAGACAGGCTTTGTTTCACTCACACTTTCTCCAATCACCACAGGGGTGTTTTTCTTGATGACACCTGCTTTCTCATAGGCAATCTTTTCCAAGGTGTTGCCCAATAGAGTGACATGATCAAAACTGATGTTTGTGATTACGCACACTTCAGGACGAATAATATTCGTGCAGTCCAATCTTCCTCCAAGCCCCACTTCTATTACAGCCACATCTATATTTTGTTCTGCAAAGTACTTGAACGCCATGGCTGTAGTAAGTTCAAAGAAAGAAGGGTGGAGCGGCTCAAAGAAGTGACGATGTTCTTTAACGAAATTGACCACATACTCTTCGCCAATCATTTCCCCATTCACTCTAATTCTTTCTCTAAAATCAATGAGGTGAGGTGAAGTGAAGAGCCCTACCTTCAATCCAGAGGCTTGTAGGATTGCGGCTAAAGTGTGAGAACATGAACCTTTACCATTTGTGCCAGCCACATGAATAGTCTTATATTGCGTGTGTGGATGTCCAAGGTGCTTATCCAATTCGAGGGTATTGTATAGACCTTCTTTGTATGCACCAACTCCTGTGTTTTGAAATAAAGGGGTAGAGGTGAACAAATAATTGATAGTCTCTTGATATGTCATGAAAACCTTTTTATCTTATTTTTCTACAAAGTTATGAATAAATGTTGAAAAAAAAGAAGGATGTAGAATTTTTGTCTTATCTTTGCATATAATAATTCAACATGACTACCAAACCTCGCATATTATTTGCTGTTGTGATACAGGCTGTTTTTATATTCCTGTCATCCTGTGGTCATGCGCCTAATGCAGACGTAGAACAGATTGATTCTCTTAATATACTTGCCTATCAGATGAAGTATCGGTCTATGGATTCTGCCATGACCATTACCAACGATTTACTATATAAGTATAAGGATTCCCCTTATAAGGATGGTTTGCATGAAGCTTTGCTCAATAAAGGCGACCTCTATGAATTGCGAATGGAGTTCGACTCAGCACAGATGCTCTACAATCATGTGTTGAAAGAGTCCAACAATGATCTTCTTTGCAGCATGGCTGATGTGAATATGATGTCTATATGCCTTAAGTTGTCGATGAGCAAGGAATTCTACGACTATCGCACAGATGCGCAAGAGCGTATGAGTGTTGTGTCGGAGGAAGTGGAAGACATGACCGACCATCAGACATCTCTTTGGAAAGGTGTTCAGACAGACTTCCATCATGCTTCTTTAAATTATTTCATTAAAATGAGGCAGGACGACCCTGCCAAAGAAGAGATAAAATGGCTCACCGATAATCAAGAACTCTTTGAGAATGATACAATCAGATTCTCTTCTTTTCTATACTTGAAGTCTATCTGTAGTGTGTTTGACGAAGACTCAGTGAATGCAGCAGACGAACGTCAGAGCAATCTCATCCGTCTTCTTTCTCTCAGTAAACAGAGTGGCTACACCTACTATCAGGTGCTGGCTTCCAATGGATTGGCTCGTTCTGTTCTATATGGAGCACCCCTGCGCCCGTCAAGGATGGTCTTTATTGACGAACTGATAGGAGAGTTCAGTTTTGCTCCACTTGATATTCGGTTGGCTCATCGCGCATTAAGTTTGGCGGAATCTTTTGGTAATGATTACGTGCATACCTCAGCTTTAGTCACCTTGTCAGATTGTTTCCTGAGACAAGGAAAAGACAGTATGGCTCTTCAGCAGATGGACCGAGCGTTAGCACTCATTAATAAACATCATCAGAAGATGTCGAGGAATGGCAGATACGGTGCTGACCGAGGAAAAGATATGCTTTATGCGTATGCCCCTATGACAGATTCTCTTTCCACAGAGATGCGCTGGATTCTTGACCCTCATGTCGTTGCTGTTCCAGAGTGGATGGCTATGGTGAGAGAGCAGCTCAGCGTTATTTATGGGGCGATGGGCATGAAAACAGAATCAGATTACAACCATAACATATATTTTGACATTCTTGATGCCACTCGTCAAGACCTGCGTGCTTTGCAGGAAGAGGACAACCTGAAGGGAGAGGAGAATATGCTGAATCTGCTTCTGTGGTCATTTATCATTGTGTTTATTGTTCTGGGATGGCTTTTATACCTGTATAATAAGCGCAGTCATTTTGAATACCATAAGAAGGTGAAAATGTTGAGCAGAGTGATTGACATCTGTAAAAACATGTCATCAGCATTGAACGAAGAAATAGAAGATGTGGATGATTTGGATGTTGCACTCCATCATATTGTTGATTCAGATGTGGAGAAACTCTTTCCCCAATTAAAAGGAAAGGACTGGACAAAAACGGACATTCATTCCATGAAGGGGTTGGATGCGGAACTTTTCCATGTGTTGCTTGTATTCTATGATTGGATGAAACAGAAGGGTTTGCAATATATACAGTTCACTGAAGAGCGTGAACGCTTAGAGAGCGAGACTTATTTGTTTGAAAAGCGATTGGAGGATAACAAACGTCAGTATATTGAGAAACTCACATCCATGTCTATCGTCAATGGTATCACCCCATTTCTCGATCGCGCACTTCATGAAATAAACCGTCTCAAATCAGACAAAGACGCAACGCCAGAGATTGTGCGCAATCGTTTCATCTATCTGAGTGAACTGATAGATATGATTAATGATTACAATGATGTTCTTGGTCATTGGGTCAAGATACGTCAAGGCATGGTATCGCTCAATATAGAGAATTTTGCTCTCAAGCCTTTGTTTGAGACCTTGCGCCGAGGCTCTAAGAGTTTTGATATAAAGGGTGTCTCTCTAACGGTCGATGATACTGACTGTGTGGTGAAAGCAGACAAGTCTCTCACACTATTTATGATGAACACGCTGCTTGACAATGCTCGCAAGTACACGCCAGAAGGAGGTCAAGTGATGCTCATGGCAAAAGAAGCAGAACAGTATGTGGAAATATCTGTGAAGGACACAGGTCTTGGCATGTCTGCAGAGGATACTGATACGCTCAACAATTCTAAAGTATATGATTCCAGCAAGATTGGCACCAAAGGAAATGATGCTTCAGACATTCAGAAGAACAAGGGTTTTGGTTTTGGTCTAATGAATTGTAAAGGTATCATAGGTAAATACAAGAAAACCAATGCTGTATTCAATGTGTGTGAATTTGGCGTAGAGAGTGAGAAAGGGAAGGGTAGCCGCTTCTTCTTCCGCTTGCCTAAGGGCATGCTAAAAACAGTTGTGGGTGTGCTACTGCTGTTGATAGGATTCAGTCCCGCAGAAGCAAAAGACAATCAGGTGACGACAGCAAGTCATTACATGGCTATGGCTCGTCAATATTCAGATAGCATTTTCTCTGCTAATGTGAATGGAAATTATGAGAAAGCCATTGTCTATGCAGATTCAACCATCTCGTATCTGAACCTTCATTGTCTTTCACTCCATCCTGAAAACAAATATCTGATGGCACTCGAAGGTCATACGATGGCTGAGATTGAATGGTGGCGACTCGGTTATGAAACAGATTATGAAATGATCATAGGTGTTCGAAACGAGGTGACCATTGCTGCCCTCGCCCTCAATCGTAATGATCTTTACCACTATAATAGTGAGGCCTTCACACGACTCTATAAGATTTCAAGCACAGACCCAACCCTGGAGGAGTATTGCAATGATATTAGAGTGGCCAACCGCAATAAGAAGACCATCATCATTCTTTTGGGCATTCTCATTGTATTGGTTATTGCCGCTTACTTTTTTGTATATTATCGCACCAATCAACTATTCATCTTCAATCTTCGTCAGTTCATACAACTCAACAACAAAGCGTTCTCATCCAGAGAGAAGAACTTGCTGGAGGTGTTGCGTCAGAATTTGTCAGACATCAAAACAACCGATATGATTGGGATGATGCTTCCCTCTCAGGTCTCCTCAGACCAATTCCAATACCAGTTCACGGGCAATGTTGCAGAACGAGCCACCTTCGAAAGTATGATGCAGGCTGCTTATCGCCAAAAGAAGTCTGTTGTCAGTAACAATGTGCGTTTCCGCTCTTACCCCATGTTTATGCCTGGTGTGGAGGAGACCACACCCATAGGCGTGTTGGGCATCCGTTTTATTGACGGTAAACTTTTGGAGGAAGAGTCGTTGATTGTTAATCTGGTAGTGCAGTTCATGAGCATACACACATACTTCTCTAATTATAAAGTGGATGAAATGTCTGAACTTCTCGAACTGAAGAATGATGAGCGCACTCGTATAGACAATGAGCAACAGAAGGTTTATGTGAGGAATCAGATCATGGACAACTGCCTCTCTACCTTGAAGCACGAAACCATGTACTATCCCAATCGTATCAAACAGATAGTAGATGCCACACTCGAAAAATCAACGTTCTCTGCTTCTGAGCCTGCTATCAGAGATATAGATGAACTATTGTCCTACTATAAAGAGGTTTTCACCATATTGAGCACATGTGCTGGCAAACAGGTGGAGAAGGTGCTCTTCAAGCGTGCTTCCATGAGTTTGATGGACATAGAAGAAATGATAAGACGCTCATTCAAGAAGCAGGCAAGGAAAGCTCTCGTTAAGTCATCTATTCAGGTGGCTCACGTACCGACAGTCAATCTACAAGTGGATAAGATTTTCCTTCAAACTCTTATAGACAATATCCTTTCGCTCTTTTTCGAGCATCAGTCTGGTGGAGATTTATTGGTTGATTTTGAAATATCAGATGGTTTTGCTAAATTTGCATTCACTGACACGGCATATCAATATCCAGAAGAGTGTATTCCACACCTCTTCTATATTGACAACATGAAGTATGATTCCAAAACCGACACTCTCTCTGGTTCGCAATATATGATTTGCCGTCAGGTGGTGAGAGAGCATGACGCCTATTCTTCTCGCAGAGGATGCCGAATCTATGTGGAGAACAAAGAGCAGGGGTCAAGTTTCATCTTCACCTTGCCTGTTCAGTGATTTTTGACACGATTAAATAATAGAATATCAATATGGAACCTTTTAAAGTAATTATTGTAGAAGATGTGGCTCTTGAGATGAAGGGCACAAAAGAGATTTTCCGTTCAGAAATACCTGAAGCAGAAATTGTGGGTACAGCCATGAATGAGGTAGATCTCTGGAAACTCATGCGAGATACCCAGTCAGACCTTGTGTTGTTAGACCTCGGTTTAGGAGGATCAACTACTGTGGGTATTGATGTGTGCAAGCAGTTGCGCCGTCGTTACCCCGATGTCCACGTGCTCATCTTTACAGGAGAGGTGCTCAATGAGAAGCTCTGGGTGGATGCCCTTGATGCGGGCACAGATGGTATTATCCTCAAGAGTGGCGAACTCCTCACTCGTGGTGATGTGCAGAGCGTTCTCAATGGAAAGCGCATGGTGTTTAATCAACCCATCCTTGAAAAAATACTTCAACGATTCCGCAAGTCAGTGCTGAATGAGTCGCTTCGTCAAGAGGCTATCCTTGACTATGACATTGATGAATATGATGAGCGTTTCCTTCGCCACCTTGCCTTGGGCTACACGAAGGATATGATTGCCAGTCTCAAGGGCATGCCTTTTGGTGTGAAGTCTATCGAAAAACGTCAGAATGATTTGACCAACAGGCTCTTTGGGGAAGATCATGAAAGTATCAATGCAACTCGATTGGTCACCAAGGCTTTTGAACTCCGTATTCTTGACATGGACAATCTTGAGCCTGATGATGAGTGAGTGATGAGGAAGGTATTGAATACACAGGATTAGGCTTTTCTGCAAAATGATTTATAAGCAATATATACAACGATTTCTTACGGGACTCTTTTGGACAGTGCTTGTCTCCTTAGTCCTTTTGCTCTTTGTGTCATGGGTGTTGAGCATCTATGTGGATGGTGTGCAAGGCTTGCTCACCTCTCGTGGCATTCGTTGGATGTGTAGCAATATTGTTCCCAATTTTGCCACTGTTCATATTGCTAAAATATTGATTGGGCTGATGGCCATCAGTGTGCTCCGTGATTCGGGCATACTTCACACCTTCCGTGGTCATCTTTCTCTCAAGCAACGGCGCTCCCTCCAAATCACAGGCATCTCTGCATTGATTCTTCTTCTTTCCTTCTCTTTACTGATACTCTTGCCCGACGCTGTTCTGCTCAGTGCGTTTGGAACAATCAAAAATTCGGCTTTTTCTAAAGGGTTCTATGGGCTGTTAGCCTGTTTGGTTTTCTTTATAGGCAATGTTTATGGATACACATCAGGACGCTTTACCACCATGAATGACTTTGTGCAAGCTCATGTGTCCATGTTTTCATCCGTATCCAGATATTTTGTACTTCTCTTTCTTTCCAGTCAGTTGATTGCTTGTCTGGATTTCACGGGCATTTTGCCTTTGTTGGGCGATGATGGCACTACGCTTTTCCTTCTGAAGGGATTGCTCTACAATCTTTCACTTCTTCTTTACATTCTTTTGGCGTTGTAGCCCTTCCTTGCAGAAATCTATAATTCCACATTCTCCACATAGCGGGCGTTGGCTTTTGCACACATATCTCCCGTGTAGAATCAGCCAATGGTGGGCTCTGAAGATTAACTCTTCCGGGAAATTCTTCACCAATTCTTTCTCCACAGCTAAAGGGGTGGTACACTTTTCCGACACGAGTCCTATGCGATGACTCAATCGAAACACATGTGTGTCCACAGCCATTGTCGCTTGGTTAAACACCACGCTAAGCATCACGTTGGCTGTCTTTCTGCCCACACCTGGTAACTTTACCAAATCATCCAGATTGTCGGGAACTTCTCCTTGGAACTCTTCCACGAGCATTTGTGCCATTTTCACCAAGTGCTCCGCCTTGCTGTTGGGGTAACTTACGGATTTCACATATTCCAGCACCTCCTCCTTTGTTGCCTCAGACATCTTCTTTGCATTGGGAAAGGCCTTGAAGAGGGCAGGGGTCACCATGTTCACTCGTTTGTCTGTACATTGTGCTGAGAGCATGACAGCCACAAGAAGCTCAAAAGGATTGTTGAATCTGAGTTCAGTGTTTGCATCTGGCATTGCCTTCTGAAAATATTCGATGAGTCGTGTGTATCGTTCTTTTTTTGTCATGGAAGTGAGGAATGGTTGGTTATGTTTCAATGAATGGTCTATTTGATGCGGAGAACGCATGAATGAACTTGAATTTGATGAATTTGTCACACTCCATCTCTTATAGGGGAGGGCGAATGCAAACAGGTGCTTGCGAGGATGGAATGGCTCGATTTCCCTTCAATTTGACACCTCTCATGATCGAAGCCTGCTTCATGTTCCAACGAACAATGTTTCAAGTGTTCATGAACAATGCTTCAATGACCAACGAACAATGCTTCGAAAGCCCATGAACAATTGTTCGATGGCGAATGAACCATGCGTGCGTTTTGACCAACAGAAGCGTTTGGTTCTTGAGTGTGCATAAATCGTTGTGTATAAAGAAGATATAAGGATATTCGAGGTATTGGGTGACATCATTCTCTTTCTTGCAAGAGTCGCCCAACGACAAAATCTGTCAGAATTGTTTAGCCCTTCTTCTGCCGACAGTAAATGTGAGGTGAATACACCTTGAATTTTTGCAGAGAAAGAAAGGCTGTAGTGTGGCTGAACAGGTGTGCTAACCATCGAAATCCATCGCCTCTTCTTTCAAATGGGTCAAACTCACGTTAAATTCAGCGAGTGAATTTACTGGGCCGGGGTCACAACGCATTTAATTTGTTTCCTTCACATTGAATGAAACAAAGAAACGGACAAAAGCCAAAGCCCATGCCCGTTTCATTTTTCTTTTAGTAAGAAGTGTTACGCCTCAGCCTGTATTGGTTCAACAGATACTGTGCTGCGGTCAAGACGACCACGCTTAAACACAACTACACCATCAGTCAAAGCGTAAAGAGTATCATCCTTGCCGATACCTACGTTCTTGCCAGGATAGTGCTTTGTTCCACGCTGGCGTACGATGATGTTACCAGCCTTTACTTTTTCGCCACCGAAGTGCTTCAAACCGAGTCGTTTTGAGTGTGACTCGCGGCCGTTCTTAGAACTACCTACACCTTTTTTATGTGCCATTTCTAATTACTGTCTTAAATGATTGATAAATGAATTTGTTTGGTGCCTGTGTGTTTGATTATGCAACAACAGACTTTACGAGAACCTGAGTGAACTGCTCTCTGTGGCCTCTAAGCTTGCGATAGCCCTTACGACGACGCTTGTGGAATACGAGTACCTTGTCACCCTTGATGAGTGGTACAAGCACCTCAAGCACAACCTTTGCGCCCTCTACAGTAGGAGTACCTACAGTTACTACACCGTCGTTGTCTGCCAACAACACTTTCTCAATCTCAACAGTTGCACCAGTCTCAACATCTTTGATGTGATGAACGTAGAGCTTCTTGCCCTCTTCTACTTTGAACTGCTGACCCTGAATTTCTGCAATTACGTACATTTTTTTGAATTGTTTAGGGTTCCATCGGGAGGCGGAGCATGATGACATGCACACTTGTATGAGCCTTTCCGACATAAATCGGCTGCAAAGTTACGATATTTTATTGAACATCCAAATACTTTTTTTGAAAAAGATGGCTTTTTATAGGATATTTCATTCCCACTTCATCAGTTTTTGTAGATAAGGGGTTAATTCATTCGCCATCTTTTCGTGCTGAAGCATAGAAGGATGCCATGAAGCACCATACCCAAGTTCTCCTGTTTGAGATGGAAAGTCAAATCTATACACCTCCTTGTCTCCATTTCTCTCTGCATGTTTTTGAGTCTCATCCATTGCTTGCCGAACCAGTTCCAACGCATTTCCACTCATCATGCAACCTGAAAGTAGCACAATCTTGGTTTGAGGGTAATGGTTTCTCACCTGACTGTATAGCTTCTTGAAGCCTTCGAGCAACAGGAGAGAGTCTGCTCCATCGGTAGAAGTGTCGTTCGTGCCGAGATTGATACACACCACATCAGGAGTATAGCGGTTGAAATCCCATTTGTGTTGATTATTATATAATAATGTGTATGGGTATTCTGTATTCATGTTTACCGCATCTCCTGTCTTTGGTCCATTGTAGTTTCTGTACACTCCTATGCCACTTCTTGCCACAACCACAGCTTGTGCATTCAGATTTCTTGCTGTCCTTGCCGCATAGGTGTAGTAGTAGTTGGCAGTCTCTTCCTTGTAAGGGTCGCTGGCTGACTGAGCCTCAATGCCGTATCCACAGGTGATGGAATTGCCGATAAACTCTATCTTTCTCTTGGGCAATGGGGTGGCAGGGGTCAGTGACTTGCCTTTTCCTACTCGGAATCCTCTAAATTCGGGTAGTGTCTCATAGCCTTCTCCTATGTATGTCACGATGGCTTGATGCTCTTTATCTTCCAGACCGTCAGCCAGCGTCACGGTGTGGTTGTCGTAGAAATGCACCTTGAAGGGTTCTCCTCCGTCAATCTCCACCATGAAGTAACCACTACGTGGCTTGGCTGTCATCTCAAACAATGAACCTGTAAAACCCGTTCTGATCTGCACGCCTGGGTAGGTGAATGTGGGGGAATCGGGGTTGGAATCCTCGATGCGACCAATATATTGGATGTTCTTGTCGGTAGGTAGTACAGGCAAGGATCGAGCGTCCTTCCCATTGTCCTGTGCATACATACTCGTAAGCCCCAGCAATGCCATCAGTATGGCGGCAATACGATTCATTCTCATTTCTTGTTCTTTTTGATGCGAATCACCGAGAGAGAGTATTTAGGCAGAGCCATCTTGATGATGCCATCTGTCTCGATCATGACAGTGCCATTGGCATTTTCATCCCATTCTTTCTCTCTGTCAGGATTGGCGTTCTTGTCCATATAAATGTAGTCAGCCTTTTTGCTGTAGCCATTCAGTTCACCCGTGATGATGTCCATGCTTACAGCCTTTGGAGCTAAGTTCACGAGTTTGATGATGATGTCGCCTGTCTTTGTGTCTCTCACCACCGACTTGTCAATCCTCTCCTTTACCTCATTGCCTCCATTCACCTGAAGGTCTGAGTAGATGTACTCATCACCGGCATTCTGTCCGAAGGCGCGCTGCACATAGTAATTGGCGGTTGGATACACACTCTTATTGTCGAAATAAATCAAGTCAGGATTCCATTTCGTATTGTCTGTTCTTGCCAAGAGAGGCGCATAGGATGTCATCACCACTACATCGGCATTACGCTCCACATTGGTCAGATAAGAAGCCTCGATGAGTGCATTCGCCACATTGTTGCCCTTTGAAGCCCATTCTCCCAGATAGACCTTTGTTCCGTTGCGGTCATAGTTGTCATAAAAATCACGGTGGTGGAAGTACCAGCCCGTGCTGTTGTAGTAATGTTCGTCCACAATAGGAATGTTTTTTTCTTTTGCGCTTCTCCACCCATATTCATAGTCGCTTCCTTCCCAGAAAGGTCCTACAGTGCCTATGACAGTGATTTCAGGATGTGCTTTCCTGATGCCATCAATCAAGAAATGGTATCTCTCCAAGAAGACATCGCTGATGAGATCTTCGTTGCCTATTCCTAAATATTTGAGGTTGAAAGGTTTGGGGTGTCCTGCTTTCGCTCTCATCTTGGCCAGTTCTGAGGTCTTCGCGTCACCGTTGGCCCATTCAATCAGGTCGAGAAGTTCTTGCAGATAACTCTCCATGGTGAGAGGTTTACCATTATATATATAAGGTGAAGGCTTGCCATTCAGGTCTTTCTCAAATGGGATGCCGCCTTGCTGGCCTGCACCACCTTTGTGTGAGTTCTGGCAAGGCACACCTGCAGCCAATACAGGTAGAGGCTCGGCGTCAATATCCTCGCAGAACTGGAAGTATTCATAGAAGCCCAAACCACGTGTCTGATGGTAGTTCCATATATTCATGTCGGGTTGGCGTTCCCACAGTTCACCGATAGTGGCTTGCCAGTGGTAGATGTTGTCAATGCCTTGCCCATGTGTGGCACATCCACCAGGAAAACGTACAAACCGTGGCTTCAGGTCGGCAATGACCTCAGCCAAGTCCTTTCTTAAACCATTAGCATGCCCTCTGAATGTCTCCTGGGGAAAGAGTGAAACGAAGTCGAGGTGGATTGTGCCTGCTTCCTGTGGCTCAATCACCAATGTAGCCTTCTCGGCAGAAGCAGATGCAGTTAGTGTTGCTTTCTGCTGCTTCCAGTCGGATGAGGCATTGAAGGTCTTGCTGGCAATGGTCTTTCCACCCTCTATGAGCGAAACCTTTAGTGCTCCTTTTCCCTTGGCAAACAACGATAGATTATATTTCTTTCCCTTGTCAAGAGCGATGCCAGCCCAACCCTCGTTGATGAGTTTAGCTCCTTTCTCCGTGGTTGTCAAGACCGAGTAGTGAGCATTGTTCTTGTGGAGAGGCTCTTCTGTGGCAATGCTCCATGTTGTGCCACTCCCTTCCAATTTCCATGCTGTTTGGGCATTCCAGCCGTTGTGGTCGTTGGCATTATATTCAAAGTCGCGATTCTGAATCAATTCGGCATACAGACCTCCATCGGCTGCATAGCTGATGTCCTCAAAGAATATGCCCATCAAGTCGGGTGAGATAGCCTTCCTGTCATTCCAGCTGATGGTCATTGTTGCCTTGATGTCCTCCTTCATGTCGGCTATTTTCAGTCCGCTGGCTATGTAGTCGTATCTATCCCATTCACCATTTCTGTCTGCTCTCATCTTCTTGTTCAGCAGATTTTCCAAGCCGCTATAAGGAATGCGGATCACATTGGTCTCAGACTCCTTCTGTTGCTTCTCCAGCACAGCCTTAAACTCACTCTCGTTTAGATAGGGATAGTCTTGAGGTTTCCACAAAGAGAAATTGTCCGAACGTGTGGTGGCTATCTGTGGAATATTGGGGTTGGGGATGAATGTGGCATGATATTCCTTTCCGTCAAACGAGAGGATAGGGTAGTAGAGTTTCTTCTCGACTCCCCAAGTGCCAAAGTCGCTCTCAAAGAGGTTGCATTCCACACTCTTCCAGTGTTTCTGGTCAATAGAATAGGCAATGCGCATGTCACGACCGCCGTTTCTCACGTCTGGTCTCACATACACCGAATCAGGACGATTGCCCATAGCCGAGAGGCTCATGGATGTTAGGGCAACAGTGATTAGTAAAGATTTCATTCTTTTGGTAAAGTTTTGATTGGTTAATAATTAGGACAAGTAGTCAGCTCTTGTAAATTCCTATTTCACACAGAAAAAGTGCAGCATCAAGGCTGCACTGTGAAAGTCACGATTCTGTTGTCAATGGTAGCACTGCTATAGATAGCCCCACTTGGTGGAAATAGTGTAGAAGCACTCACGTTCTTGATATTCACCTCCAGTCGGTAGAAGGTCGATTTCTTGATTGTGTCAGGCACTTCAAACGAGAACTGGGGCTCGTTCATGTCAAGCGAACTGGATTCGTTGCTGCCAGTAATGGCCTTGTAGGAGTACTGATTGGTCTCGTTGTTCCAGAACTGCTCATACAGTGTCCATGAGTAATTCACCTTGTACCAGTCTTTTCCCTTCTCCTTGAATTTAACTGTGCAATTCACCTTCTCACCCTTCTGAGGGCGAGCGGGATCCATTACTACATCGCTGAATGCAGGTGGCACAGCACTCATCTCTGGGTCGTCGTTGCAACTTGTAAGCATCATGGAAAATGCAACCACGGCGAGGGTTGCAAGCATAAAGAGTTTTCGTTTCATGTTAGAAAATGATTTTGGCATTATTGTTTTTTTCTGTTGCAAAGTTATGGAAAATTGATGAAATATCAGTATCTTTGCACACATATTTAATATTCTTTAGAAATTATGTTTAGTGGTATTGTAGAAGAATTTGCCACCGTTGTGGCAATAGAACGTGATCAGGAGAACATGCACTTCACGCTCACCTGCTCATTTGTGGATGAACTGAAGATAGATCAGAGTGTGGCTCACAATGGTGTTTGCCTCACCGTTGTGAAGATATTCGATGGTAAATATGTGGTGACTGCTATGAAGGAGACGCTCCTCAAGAGCAGCCTTGGCATTCTCAAGGTGGGCGACAAGGTCAATGTGGAGCGTTCAATGATGATGAACGGCCGTCTTGATGGGCATATCGTGCAGGGTCATGTGGATCAGACAGCCACCTGTGTGGAAAAGATAGACCAGCAGGGCAGCTACACCTTCCGTTTTCAGTATCCTTTCGACAAGGAAATGGCAAAGAAGGGTTATCTCACGGTGGACAAAGGCAGTGTGACAATCAATGGCGTGAGCCTCACTGTATGCAATTCTCAAGATGATAATTTTGAGGTGAATATCATCCCTTACACCTACGACAACACGAATTTCCATCAGATAGAAGTGGGCACTAAGGTCAATCTCGAATTTGACATCATAGGCAAATATATTGCACGCATTCAGTCTTTTTGAACAGGTGAGTCTTTGTGGTGGGAGGAGGTGAGTCCTGCCGTTTTAAGACAAGGTAATGGTGTGTCAATGCCTCTTTGCGTGTTGATGCACGATTGCTTCAGAATCTATACAGAATGTGTGGCAAGGCTTCAGTCTTGAGTGTTAGGATGGCGGAAAAACCCAAGGAAAAAGGGAAGGAATTTAGCCCTTCTGCGTCCCGAAGGCGTCTCGAAGGCATCTCGAAGGCATATCGAAGGTGTCCCGAAGTCATACCGAAGGGTTGGGAGGGGTGCTTTTCCTTAACGGATATTTCTTTCTGCATCATTGCTGATTGATAGGACTTCTCCCCGTAAAGGATGTGTTTGGTAGTTTTCAATCTCATCCACCAGTATTCATCTGTCACACAAAACGGATTCTGCAACTTTGTCCTCAGTGCCATTCACCATTTGAGAAATGATAAAAATACATACATTTTATTGAAGAAAGTTAATACATGTAAGTTTTTTCTACGATATATGTGTTATTTGTCAAGGAATTTTTGTAATTTTGCCACGTTTTTGATGCTTGAGCGAGAATATCTCAGGTTAAGTAAAGGCAATATTACATCAAATCGTCGTTTTTCCTATTCGGTGGTTTAGCGATATTAGGAACACGAATAATATTCGAATATAATTAAGATATAAGGCATAATGAAACATCAGTTACGTAGTGCTGTTTGCACAGAAGGACGTCGCATGGCAGGTGCTCGTGCGCTTTGGGTGGCCAATGGAATGAAACGTGAGCAGTTTGGCAAACCAATCATTGCCATTGTAAATTCATTCACTCAGTTTGTGCCAGGTCACACTCATCTTCATGAGGCAGGACAGATTGTGAAAGAGGAAATAGAGAAGATGGGGTGCTATGCAGCCGAATTCAACACCATTGCTATTGATGACGGCATTGCAATGGGACATGATGGCATGCTTTATTCACTTCCTTCTCGTGACATCATTGCAGACTCGGTAGAGTACATGTGCAATGCCCACAAGGCTGATGCCATGATTTGTATCTCCAACTGCGACAAGATCACTCCAGGCATGCTCATGGCCGCTATGCGCCTCAACATTCCTGCAGTCTTCGTAAGCGGTGGTCCGATGGAAGCAGGAAAGTACAAGGGGGAGAACCTTGACCTGATAGCAGCCATGATTAAAGGTGCGGACAATACGGTGAGCGATGAAGAACTTGCAGAGGTGGAGAACCGTGCATGCCCAGGTTGCGGATGTTGTTCAGGCATGTTCACCGCCAACTCCATGAACAATCTCACAGAGGCCATAGGTCTTTCCCTTCCAGGCAATGGTACAATCCTTGCCACTCACGCCAACCGTCGTGAACTCATGAAGGAGGCTGCTCGCCAGATTGTGAAGAATGCATTTGCGTATTACGAAGATGGCGATGAATCAGTGCTTCCACGCTCTATCGCCACTCGTCAGGCATTCCTCAATGCCATGACACTTGATATAGCCATGGGTGCTTCAACCAACACTGTGCTCCATCTTCTTGCAGTGGCACAGGAGGCAGAGGTCGATTTCACCATGTCTGATATTGACACGCTTTCTCGCAAGACTCCATTCCTTTGCAAACTTGCACCAAACTCCCAGAAGTACAGTGTGCAGGAGTGTGGACGTGCAGGTGGCATGCTCAACCTTCTGGGCGAACTTGCCAAGGGTGGCCTCATCAACACCAATGTGAAACGCGTGAACGGAAAGACGCTTGCAGAGGACATAGAGAAATATTCTGTTTTGAAGGAAAACATAGATCCAGAGGCAATGCGCATCTATTCAAGTGCTCCTGCAGGCGTGTTCTGCAACCAGTTGGGTGCTCAAAACACCAACTACGAGACACTTGACACAGACCGAGTCAATGGATGTATCCGTGATATTGAACATGCCTACACCAAAGATGGAGGCATGGCCATTCTCTTCGGAAACATAGCACAGGATGGCTGTGTGGTCAAAACAGCAGGTGTTGATGCAAGCATTTGGAAATTCTCAGGTCCGGCAGTCGTGTTCGACTCTCAGGATGATGCTTGCGAAGGCATTCTTGGCGGTAAAGTCAAGAAGGGCGATGTGGTAGTGATCACTCACGAAGGTCCCAAGGGTGGTCCCGGCATGCAGGAAATGCTCTACCCAACCTCTTATATCAAGAGTATGCACATGGGCAAGGAATGTGCCCTCATCACCGATGGACGTTTCTCTGGCGGAACTTCTGGACTTTCTATTGGCCATGTGTCTCCAGAGGCAGCTTCAGGTGGTAACATCGGCAAGATTGTAGATGGTGATATTATCGACATCGACATTCCAAACCGCTCCATCAATGTCCGTCTCTCAGACGAGGAACTGGCAGCACGCCCTCAGCAACCCCTCAAGCGCAACCGTGTTGTATCCAAGGCTCTTCGTGCATACGCTCAAAGCGTATCCAGTGCTGATAAGGGTGGCGTTCGAGTCATTGATTAATGTTCAAGGACACGAGGACAAAGCATATAATATAAATGTAATGGAGGGGCAGGACTCCCTTCAAAAAACAGATGAACGATTAAAAGCGTAGGAGTCTGTTCCCGTCAGCTCAGTTGGCGGGGCTCTCTTCTTCTAAACAAAATAATAATGGCAGATAAAATAACAGGTGCAGAAGCGATGATGCGTGCTCTTGAGCACGAAGGCGTAGATGTCCTCTTCGGCTATCCCGGAGGCTCTATCATGCCAACCTACGATGCACTCTACGACCACAAGAAGTCACTGAATCATATCTTAGTACGTCACGAGCAGGGAGCTGTTCATGCAGCTCAGGGATATGCTCGAGTCAGCGGCAAGGTAGGATGTGCCATTGTCACATCCGGACCAGGAGCAACCAATACAGTCACAGGCATTGCTGATGCCATGATCGACTCTACCCCCATGGTGGTCATCTGCGGACAGGTCGGTGTGGCCATGCTTGGTACAGACGCCTTTCAAGAGGTCGATGTGGTAGGTGTCACATCACCCATCAGCAAGTGGAGTTACCAGATTCGTCGTGCTGAGGATATTCCTTGGGCAGTTGCTCGTGCGTTCTACATCGCAAGGAGTGGCCGTCCTGGACCTGTTGTGCTCGATTTTGCCAAAAATGCTCAGACTTCCATGCTCGACTATGAGCCTGCCACTGTGGATTTCATTCGCAGCTATGAACCTGAGCCAGATGTGCAGATGACCGACATTGAGCGTGCCGCCACTATGATCAACAACAGTGTCAAGCCCTTCGTGCTTGTAGGTCAAGGTGTTGAACTCGGTGATGCCCGTGAGGAACTTCGCGCTTTACTTGAGAAAGGAAATATCCCATGCGCTACGACCTTCCTCGGTCTCTCCGCCATCCCATCAGACCATCCTCTCAACAAGGGTATCCTTGGCATGCATGGCAACCTCGGCCCAAATGTGATGACCAACCAGTGCGACCTCCTCATCGCTGTGGGCATGCGTTTCGACGACCGTGTAACAGGCAACCTGGCCACTTATGCTAAACAGGCAAAGATTATCCACTTCGATATAGACCCGGCAGAGTTTAATAAGAATGTGAAGGTGGATCTCGCCGTGCTCGGCAACTGTAAGGAAACACTTGCTAAAGTCACAAAACTCATCGACAAGTCCACCCATTCTTCCTGGATTGAAGGTTTCAAGCCCTATGAAGAGAAGGAATACAACAAGGTTATAGAAAAGGCCCTTTATCCTACAGAAGGCCCTCTCCTCATGGGTGAGGTCATCCGCAAGGTCAGCGAAGCCACTCAGAACGCTGGCATTATGGTGACAGATGTGGGGCAAAACCAGTTGATGGCCTGCCGCTACTTCAAGTTCACCCAGCCACGCTCTGTCGTTACTTCCGGCGGTCTTGGCACTATGGGCTTCGGACTCCCTGCTGCCATCGGAGCAACCTTTGGTGCTCCCGACCGTACAGTCTGCCTCTTTGTGGGCGATGGCGGTTTGCAGATGTCCATCCAGGAACTCGGCACCATCATGGAGCAGGGCACACCTGTCAAGATTGTGTTGCTCAACAACAATTACCTTGGCAATGTGCGCCAGTGGCAAGAGATGTTCTTCTCTCACCGCTACTCCTTCACACCAATGGACAACCCCAACTACGAGCTGATCGCTCAGGGTTACGGCATTCCAGCCCAGACCATCACAGAACGTGCCGACCTCGATGCGGCCATCTCCGAGATGCTCTCCACTCCCGGTCCATACCTCCTTCAGTGTGTTATCAAGGAAGAGGACAATGTATTGCCAATCACTCCTCCAGGCGCAAACATCGACGAGATGATTCTGGAGTACCAAGGATAACGGACTATGGCTCGCAAATCCTTTGGAGGACAATGTGGCGATTGCGCCACTTGTGGCAAGTGCGACCGCTTGCTCAGAACAGCAGAGATAGACAATCTTCTGCACACTGACCAACCGCTCGCATCCCAGTCCCTTCATTCAGAGACAGGACATTCAATAGTCGAAACTGAAACATTAGAACAACATCCTACAATGGAACAAGATACTCAAACAAAACTCTATACCTTTCTGGTATATTCAGAGAACGTGCCTGGCTTGCTCTCGCAGATCACGGCGGTCTTCACACGTCGTCAGGTAAATATCGAGTCCTTGAACGTATGTGCATCCAGCACTCCAGGTGCTCACAAATATACGATTACCGCCATGTGCGACGAAGCAATGGCACGCGTGCTCACTTCCCAAGTAGAGAAGCGCATCGAGGTCCTTCAGGCACATCACTATACTGATGACCAACTCTTCATCAACGAGACTGCACTCTTCAAAATCAGCACTCCCGTAATGCTTCAGAATCCCGATGTAGGTCGCAAGATTCGTCTTCATAATGCACGTATCGTGGAGGTGAACAACACCTATGCTGTGGTAGAGATAACAGGAATCACGCGCGACATCCTCTCACTCTTCGATTCTCTGAAGACACTCGACTGCATTCTTCAGTTTGTACGTTCAGGTCGTATATGCATCACCAAGAGTCCAGTAGAGCATCTTGACAAGTATCTTGCTGTGCGTGAGGCAAAAAAAATAGCAAAACAAAACAAATAATCTATATTATAACCGGAATTGGGGCTGAGAATACAGAGTTGAAAAGAAACAGGACTATCCTGCCACAGTCACTCAAGCAATCATTCCCCACATTCCTTAAATCAATCAAAATCAAATGGCAAAAATGAATTTTGGTGGCGTTATCGAAGAGGTAATGACACGTGAAGAATTCCCACTCGACAAGGCTCGTGAAACCCTCAAGGATGAGACTATCGCAGTGATTGGTTATGGTGTACAGGGTCCTGGTCAGGCTTGCAACCTCCGCGACAACGGTTTCAACGTAATCGTTGGTCAGCGTCAGGGCAAGACTTATGAGAAAGCAATCAAGGACGGTTGGGTTCCTGGCGAGACCCTCTTCTCAATCGAGGAAGCAGCAGATAAGGCATCTATCGTTATGTGCCTCCTCTCTGATGCAGCAGTGATGTCAGTATGGCCTACACTCAAGCAGTACCTCACCCCAGGCAAGGCTCTCTACTTCTCTCACGGTTTCGCAATCACTTGGAGCGACCGCACAGGCTGTGTTCCTGCCAAGGATATTGACGTGATCATGGTTGCACCAAAGGGTTCCGGCACATCACTCCGCACCATGTTCCTCGAAGGCCGCGGCTTGAACTCTTCTTACGCAGTATATCAGGACGCTACAGGCAAGGCACTCGATCGCACACTCGCTCTCGGTATCGGCATCGGTTCTGGCTACCTCTTCGAGACCACATTCCAGCGCGAGGCCACATCCGACCTCACAGGTGAGCGTGGTTCACTCATGGGTGCTATCCAGGGCCTTCTCCTCGCTCAGTACGAGGTTCTCCGTGAGAACGGTCACACCCCATCAGAGGCATTCAACGAGACAGTAGAGGAACTCACTCAGTCACTCATGCCACTCTTCGCTCAGAAGGGTATGGACTGGATGTACGCCAACTGCTCTACTACAGCACAGCGTGGTGCCCTCGACTGGATGGGCCCATTCCACGATGCTATCAAGCCAGTTGTGGAGAAGCTCTACCACTCAGTCAAGACTGGCAACGAGGCTCAGATCTCTATCGACGCCAACTCTAAGCCAGACTACCGTGTAGGCCTCGAGAAGGAACTCGCCGCTCTCCACGAGTCTGAGATGTGGCGTACAGCAGAGGTAGTTCGTCAGCTCCGTCCAGAGAACAACTAATCTCCCGCTTACACACACATAAGCAAACATACTGAAGCCCCGACTGATTCCTCAGCCGGGGCTTTTTGTGTATAGCGACCGGCCAATAGGCCATGTAACGTTCACTTTTAGATTCTTGTAGACCAAGCGACCTTAGTTGATCTTTAATCCTTATAGGAAGCGGTCGATGATCAGTTTTTAGTTTTCACAAGTTCCATCACCATTTGCCTGTTCCCGCCATCCCTCCGATAGCTCACATGAATCCAGAAAGTAGGGGAGTCCCGTCGTTGCCGTTCCTTGATCAGCTGGTCAAACACCAGATGATCCATCATCCATGCCAGCCACTCATTCCCCGTATCATTATTCGGGACATGGATGTCCGCCGCCTCGCCCCTCATGTGCTGCGAATGTTCAGCCCCATGCACAGCCCCATTCAGGGCAGGGGAGCGGTATCCGCTCGAGATGATGACAGGTTGTCCCGCATGCTCCCTCAGCGGTTCCAGCACATGCCGGCACAGAGCCTTCAAGTTCTCCACCTCAGCCTGACCAGGCACATTCGCAATCCCCTGCCTCTGCGCTGTGGCAGAGTGCGTAAACTCTCGTAAATCAAAATGTTCTGATAACTTCATAAAACTCTTTATTATTGTCGCAAGCGACTGTTGTTCTCCATATAATGTCCATAAATTCCCACGAATTAACATAAATAATTTAATGAAAATTGGCTCCGCCGAGCTGAAGGTTCGTGGTCATTCATGGTCATTCATGTAGACCAAACGACCTTTTTATATTTTAATTCATATAGGAAGCGGTCGATAACGTGTTTATTAATCAAATACTGCGTCTGGCAATCTTACATGTCATCCACAGCACCGCCACGATCCCGATGGTCGCCAGCACCTTGATGTGAGTGGGGATGTACGGCTGAGCCTTGGTGACCTCCACCGTCCTGACCACAGGAATGGTATCCCTCTCCACATGATGCAGTGTGTCATGCACCACATGGTAGCTCAGCTCCCGGATGCGGTCACGGATATGCACCGTGTCCCGGCTCCTATCCACATCATGCCAACGGTCGATGTAGATGCTGTCAAACTTGATGTTCGTCACTCGCACAGTATCCACTGTCCTGCCCATGACAGGCACACTCTGGATCACCTCTTTACTGCCTCCACACGAGAGGAGCAGAATGGCAATCAATGCCACAAATAAAATCTTCTTCATTGTCTTCATGTTTAATTCATATATGTGCGTCTATTTTCACTTGAATTATTGTAATTCGTGTAATCGAGCGGGAATACCCTCACTCCGCATTGGGAAGTGAAAGGTATTCCTGCGTCTTGAAGTACTGATTCAGCATAGGTTCTATCTCAATGTAACCCCGGAAGGTCCACGAGTTGATCATTTGGCGACAACCATCCTGCGAGAGCCCCTGAATCTGACGCATCTCCATAGCCTCCGTGAAGGTAAAAGGATTAGGCAAAAGGTTCAGGAGGTTCTGACGACCTCTGCGCTTAGGCATCTTCTCCTTGGCCTTTTCTGCAGCCATCTCGTTGCCAAAGAAGTGCATCTTGCACCAGAGGTCGTACTTGAGACTCCACTCGGCAAAGTCGGCGATATCCTTACTCCAGGTCATGTCGTTGGCGATGTAGAGCACCATAGCCTTGAGGTAGGCGATGGTCACTGCACGATAGGCGAGTTCCTGATAGGTGTCATCGTCCGCCAGCGACGCCTCGTCCATACAATTATCCAACATCTTCTGGGCCAACTGCAGTGCCTGCTTACACTCAATATGACCTGTGGCGAGATTGAGATTGGTGATGAAAGGCTTCAGCTCCTCAGCATACTTGTCGTCATACTTTCCATACACGAAGGGCTTGCTCTTGTCGCGGAAGATTGTGGAGAAGTTGATACGGCTGAGTGTGCCGTCCACCAATCTTCCCTTGAAGAACTGAATGCCCTTCTGCACAGTAGAGCTGGCGTTCCAGTTCCAGCGAATCTTCACACGAGCAGTCACAGATGCCGTGCCCACACGCTCCTGACCATACTTTCCGTTGTCGAAACACAGACAGATGATCTTGCCCACATCCCTTGTTCCATTGGTCTGCAACTGTTTCAAGAGGTCCAGCTCCTCCAGATTCGTGTAGAGGTAATGATCGCCCGCATCCTTCATGCGCTGCACAAAAGCGGCATTCGTCATGTCAGAGACCAACACTTGTACGCAAAGGTCCTCGGGGCGTTTTGGCTTTTCCTTGTTTGCACTCTTGGTCTGAGTAGAGTCCTTCCACTCCTGCTCGCGCTTGCGACTGATCTCGTCCCTCTCCACGATATCTGCCAGGATATACTCGATCACCTTATTGATGGCACTCTTCCCACTACTTTGTTCCGCCATGTTGATGCTCATGAAGGTAGCCTCCTTCTCTGTGCCATCAATCAGCCAGAACCTCACGCCATGCAGATGAGCCGCCAAGGCAGGGAACACGCCATTCGCCACAGAAGGACGACAGCAGTCCGGCACATTCTTGATGAGATGACGGATCAGCTTGGGCAACTTCTCTGGCATCTCCGGAGGCATACCCTCACCAGCTGCGCCATTCTCCATGTCCATCTTGTGACGAGCCAGTTCAATGGCACGCTTCACTACATTCGGCATCACCTTATACTGCGAACGCTGACAGGCACTCATGATGGTCCTCTGCCACTTCTCGTGCGTCTCACCATAAGTGGGCAGGATACTCGCAATCCACTCGGGATCGTCATTGCACACATAGCGCAGATAACATGCCATAGAATAAATGAAGTTGTTGCGACTGCCATGAGCAGGCACTCCACCCAGCATCTCGCAGAGAGAAGAAACGAGGAGCGAATAAGGAATGCCCTCAAAAGAAGACTCAAAGACTGAGCGCTCCCCCTCATCCCCCCTCGAAAGGGGAAGGTAGCCATCCGACGTGTTTTCAGGCTGATTTACGAGAATAGCCTGTTCTTCTTGACCACCCTCGCTCTCTCCCTTCAGGGAGAGCATCTCCTCGCCCTCGAACAGACTCTCCTCATTAATATAAAGGAAATACTCTTTTGGCACAGCGAAGCTCAATCTTGCCAAATCCTTCGTACATGCGTCCACCTGCAACTCCAGCTCCTTGGCATAGTAGCACTGAGCCTGCACAATATCCATGCCCTTGGGGATAGGGAAGACGAGACGCAGACCCTTGGTGCTGGGTGTGACGTGCGCCACCACCAATCCCATCTCCTTGGCCCTCTTCTCCTTTTGGGCGAACAACTCGCGAGGCTGTCCCACATGATCCACATCTATCATGATCAGACCACTGGCATGAGCATGATAGTTCTTGCGCTTGCCCTCGTCAAACCATGCGTGCCAGCAAAAAGCAGGCAACTTGCGCTTGAGAGTCGTCTCTCCCTTGGCAATGCGTTCGCACTTTGCCTTGATATCCTCACGACCAATGATGTCGTGGAAGATCTGGCGGCTCACTTCCTGCGCCTTGCCAGCCACAGATTCAGTATATGAAAATCTATACATCTCTTATTGTTTTTATCAAGAATTAGAGTTCGTAGCCGAATGGTCTGAAGTCCTCGCCATTGATGAGTTCCTGGCGGTCCAGCGTGATATCTCCCATGAATTGCGGCACCATATCTCGGATCTTATCCTCGCTTGCCTCGCGGCTCTCCACCACAGGCATCTTGAGTGTGACAATGTAATGACGAGTGGTGCGCTTAATGTGGTATCCCTCACCACTGCCCACCTTGTGCACCTCTGGTGGCAGATACACTCGGTTGTCCTCCTTGAACTCCACGTCAGCATTCTTGTGGATCTTCAGCTGACCGCGCATCTTCATCGCCTTATCCAATACAGGTTCGTCACTTGGCATTCCACTCTCAAACTGGAAGCCCCTGTTGCTAATGGTAGCAACACCTTCAATCTGAATCTTTTTCATATCTTTATTATTTAGAAGTTTTCCATCTTTCCCATTGCCTTCTCGTAGATCTGATGAACACGGCGGTTCGTCAGTCCCAGTTCCTTGGCAATCTCGCCGAAGCCCTTGGGGTCGCCCTCCAAGCCATACACAAGGCATACCACCTCACGTTCCTTCTTGCCGAGAACCTGCAAACGCTCTTCCACCTGGAAAGCCCTCTCACCGCAGTCCTCCGCGTCATCAATCACGTTTAGCCTCTCCACGTCCTTGTCCACAAAACACTGCTCGTTGTGCTGAGGGCGGATCAGCAACTGCATCTGCTTTCTGCAGATGTTGAAAGCAAAGGTGATGAAGGTCACGCCCCGCTCGGGATTGAAATCGGCGGCCGCAAGGCAAAGGCCCAAACGAGCCTCCTGTGTCAAGTCGGCCAAGGCGATGCCACGCATCTCACCGCTTGCACGATACTTGCGAGCCTGCTTGTCGGCAAACGCCATGTTATCTACCACCAATTGCTGCTGAGCAGCCGTGAGCTGTTTGCTCACCTTTCTCTTATTATTTTGCTTTTTCATTGTAAAACAATTTTTATGTTTCATGATTTTGTTTTTTAAAAGTGCTTCTATCTACGTTATACCAAAGTGCCTCCGAAATGGGGTTGCCTCAAAGTTTCCCCCAAGTTGCCTCTTCCATCATATCAAACAGATTGTCAATCACTTGAAAATCTCTTGGAGGCTCAAAATTTTCTCTGTTTTGACGAAGATTCTTCAGCGTGGTCGTTCCAAAAAGGGCGTTCAGCATCTTGGCAGGGAAAGCACCATCGCCCCACTGCCATGTCATTGCGTGCTTTCTACGGCTATACTTAGCCATGTCGCCCGCAAACAAACGACCCAGGAAATAAGCCAGCAGCGTCTTGCTGCCCAGCATCCACTCAAGATGTCCATCCTCATGCACGCGGATGTACTCTCTACGCACAGCCTCGTCAAAGGCCTCAGCATTTCGCATCTTGATGCGCAATGCCATTGAAATCTTTTGTTCTTTCATCTGAAAACTAAGATTTTGCGAGAGAGGCGATAGGAATCCTGTGCACTTTATCCGGAAATATCCTCCTCGTCGTCTCAGCCCAGATTATTAAATATGTGTATGGGCACAAAAAAAAAGCACCCGGAAGATCAGTGCCAAACTGACTTCCGAGTGCAAATTTCGGTATAATATCTAACAAGTCAAGAGATAGAATTCACTTTGTTCTACCTTTGTTCTATCATCATTTTATCAGTTGATAATCAATAAGGTGAGAGTTTGTGATAAAACTCTCACCTTGCCTCAACTGTACCACTTTTCATTTGTGCTATCACACACTGTAGCATCCGTGATTATTTTTTTCACAAGTGCGAGTGCCTCCTCATCAAATGCACTGTCAGATGTGCCGACATTTTCATATTTTGACAAATATGGCCTCAAATTTTTCGTGCTCAAAAGGTCACTGATATGTTGCTTGTTATCATCAACAAGGGTGCTATTCTGTTTGTCGTTGTTTAAATGAAAAGTCGTCATTAGACCTATCACGTTGCAAACCATCTTCTGATTCAGATTCCAAGAGTTCTTTCGTGGTTCAATCTTCTTTAATAGATTGTATGACTTTGTATCTAAGCAAATAGACCTCCAAATTTGCTTATAACCGTTCCACCCGATTCTACACATGGGCCTTATTCCCTGTGTGTTGCTTATGACAGCATTCAGCAACAGCTCAACTTCACCCCGGGCAAGTTCATCCATCGCGTCCTCACAAACCCCATGTTGCATATAGTCTTTTATCGGCAAAACAATCTTTTTCCCCTCGTAATCATGTTTCTTCCGTTCAAATGCCTGTATAAGTTTCTCGGGATATCCGTTGAAACAAGGGGTTGTTAAGATTTTGGCAAGAGAAGCACAGATTGCTTGATGAGGATTCTTATCCCTCTCGCCGGCATCACACAGTTGCGAAAACAAGATGGTCAAAACAATCAGCGCCGTTCTGGTTGCCTCGGATTCAGTTCTTTGAACCTCAACGCCGTTCTCTACAAAGGTCACGTACCTTTCCTCCAGATCTGACAGGAAAAATTGAACTTCATACTCTCTATGTTCGTGTATTGTCTCCAACTGTCTGCGCAGGCGTTCTGCCTCACACCATATCTCAACAGGATTCAACTCTCTTTTATCTAGCCGAACCAATGTGTCGATCCAGACACGGAACAAATCGTCACCGATATAGCGATGACGAACGTTCTGTGACTGATTGTTTGTAAATCTTATAAATGACATGGCTACTCGTAAACATCTGGCAAGTTTTTCATAAACAATTTCACCTTGTCGTAAGGAGTAGTACCCATTTCAGGTATCAATATTTGATCGCTGACCAGCTTCTCAAATACTTTGTCATCAAGAACTTTGACCACATATTGTCCCTTACCACATATAATGCGCTTTTTCTCTCCCTTAGGATACATGATGATCCAAGAGCCAGTCCCTGATGCCCCATCCACCAAAGCCTGCTTTTCTTCTATGTTCTTCTCCAGATTCAGTTTCCCCCCCTCATCTGCATTCAGGGCTATATCCAAATCACTTTCCCAATCCTTGCGCGCGTCTGTAATAAACTGATCCATAGTCTTTGACAGTCGTTCCAAATTGAGGCTTGGAAAATGGAAAAGGATTTTCCTGAATCCCTTGGGGTGTTCTTCTGTCACTTTCCAGAAAGTGTGCTTGGGGTAAGGAGCATCCAACACTACTTTTAAACGATACTTGCGGAGCCATGCGTTAAATGTGGCTTCAAGAATCCCCGCCACTGTTTGAGCTTTCTGAAAAACTTTTGTCTTTTTTTCAATGGCAATCTTTTGAATGCCTGGGCGGTTATCTATGATGACAAGACAATTGCGGTAGTCTTTGACCACCTCTTCCTTCAGTGCTTCATTTGTGATGCTAAGGTTTCGAATATTAGCCACTCTCATCACATAGACATCATCTTTAGGATCAACAATTTGCTTGTGCCAATATTCCCATCCCCTCTTGTTGATGTATTGGAGTGTTTGACGATAATCCAGATCCAGATACTCACCCAAAATTTCCTGTTTTCTCGAGAAGGATTCTTCCAAATTGATATTTTCCCAATCTGGATACTTCAACTGGTATTGCTCGCTGGGTTCTACAACCCTTGCGAACTGATAATTGTAAATAACAAAATTAGCCATTAAGGAACGGTTAGTTTAAATGATTAAAAACTTTCAAAAAACGACTGCGAAATTACAAAACATTAACGACAAAAACAAAAATCCATGTCACAAACTTTCATCTCATTTTAATAATCTAATGTTATCATCAAGGTAGGCAGCGCATAAAGAGAGTTGAGCCATCCGCTAAAACTCCTCCGCCACAAAAAGAAGCGAAGGAGTTTAGTGAATGAAAGGTCCAAATGGCACAGAGCCCGTAGCGATTTAAAAATGAGCGGTCATTTATGGATCTCAAGGAATTTCCAACCATTGAAGTGTATCATATGTTCGGGAATATCTGCAATCCAAACCTCAGTTTCCCATGCTATTTTGTTGGATATCGTTCTAAATTGATCTATGGTTTCAAATGCCGACACATAAATGACATTAGCCTTGCAATTTGCAAGTTTTGACTGGACTTTAAAAAGTCTAGCATTATCCCACTGTCCAGTACAATGAAAAGCTTCAATCAAGAACAAAAGATTCTTTTCTTTATTATATGCAATAACATCTGGCAGTTCATCGTGATCTAAATCAAAAAAGTTGAGATCTTGAAGAACTTTTTCTTCCTTGTATAGAAGTTTGTCGCTCGAATCTCCAACATATAGGACTTCACAACCCTTACCATAAATAGCTAAGAAATTTTCGATGATGGCCTTTTGTAGCTGATTATGCTCACCGTAGCTCAAGATAAGCTTTTCCCCCGAAGGCAGCAAGACAGGAACTCTTTCAGATTCTCTTTTTCTGACAAGTTCTTCTTCTAAAACCTTTACTCTTTTCTTGTACAGACCAAGAGCCTCCGTCCAGTTTGGAGTATTAAAGGCTCGCAGCAAGTCTGCAAACTCATCACTTAGACAATAACCCCTGCTTCCGTCATTTGTCGCTTGCGATTCAATAAAAGAAGAATTAATTGCTATGTTTCCTAACACTAAAAGCTTCAAATCTTTGCGACGTATATCATCATAAGAACCTGGAGAAATATTCTCTCCGTAGTTGTCATTCTCGAATTTTAATATTTCTCTCGTTCGTAAGTAAATGCCATCTTTTTACTGATTTAACCTCATCAAAAGATTGTTTTATACCTCCGATTGCCATACAAGCCTGTGCCATTCTTTGTAAGCGCAAATCAGTCATGCCTTCAAATGGCACACCTACTTCTTTAAGGATGCCAAGAACATCGAATATGTTTTTAGCGACAGTCTTGGGAGTTTTATTTGATAGTTTTATTTTCATGAGTTCAAAAAAAAGCCACGTTCCATTTGATTTATTGTTTGAATATCAGAGGACGATTTTACTTCCATGTGATATGTTCTCTTTACTTCCATAGCAATCTTGTATGCAAACAATGGTGGAACAGCATTGCCTATTTGATAATATCTTCTTGTCTCATTACCTGAGAAGTCATACCAATCAGGGAAGCTTTGCAAACGTGCGGCTTCTCTATCAGTAAGTCTTCTCCTTCTTCCATCAGAAAGGCGAACTCGTTGCATGTCACTCGTTGCGCCAGCAAGATTTCTACATGTAATGGTTCTTGCCGGTTTGTTTGGATGAAGGTCTCTCGGTGTAACGCAATGGGATTTCTCTTCATAAGCGGCAATATACTCATCCTGCCTGGGAGTTAAAATTTTACTTTCTGGTTGCGGACTAAGCATGGAGTCACCGATTGCATCTGAAACGGTAACTTTACTTTTATCAGGAGAAGGAAAATTGAATTTGGATTTATGACCAACACATATTAAACGTTCTCTATTTTGCGGAACTCCATAATTAACAGCGTTCAAAACCTGATATTCAACTATATAACCAAGCTTTCTCAGTTCTTCCACTACGAGCTCTAAATACCATTTTTATGTCTTCCAAGAATATTAGCAACATTCTCAAAAAGGAAAACTTTAGGCTGTATCCTTTTAACTGCGTCAATAAATATAGGGAATCCGTCACGCGCATCCTCCATTCCCTTTTGATTTCCAAAACGACTAAAAGGTTGGCAAGGTGGACCACCAATCACAATGTCAATTTTTTCTGAATCTGGGTATTCAAATCCTACTGACAGAAAATGATTGTGACACTCCCCTTGAAGATTTTGATTGTAAGTATCAACAGCCTCCCGAACCATTTCATAACCAAGAGTTTTAAAACCAGCAGCTTCAAAACCCAATGAAAGCCCCCCACAACCTGCAAAGAGATCTAAAACAATGGCATCTTCCGTAATATTAGGACGAAGAGCGTTGTTTATGTAATTTGAGAAATCAGTCATTATTTATTCTTATAACCTATATTATTCTATTAAATATTCTTCAGTTCTTATGTTCAAACAAATGAGATGTCTCTAACAGAAATTCTGATGAAACGGATTTGTATTAGAACATCATTCTAAAATAGAGATCAAGACTTGCCTAACTATATCTGCTAGACATGATTGGTTGTTTTTGACATCATCACCTTTATTCTACTTGTATCTGTATGATCATCCATAGATATTTATTTGTGCACAAAGATAATTGTTTTATTTTAGAAATCCTTGTATTTCCTAATTAAATATGATAAAAATGTTCATTTTTTTGAGGGGAGAAGACGGGTCATAAAGATAGTTGGCAGTTGCTCATCCATCAGATCAACGATGGGACTAAGCACACCCGCCGTATTCGATAATCTCACGCAGTTCTGCCCGTCGGTTAGCTCCTCTGCGGTATTCCGTTTGATGGAGCGTGCGGTCTGTATCATCTGATCCACCGTCCGGCCGCCATATTTAGCGAGGAAACGATCACAAAAGCCTGGGATAACTGCACCTGCACATCACTTCTTCCGAAAGAAGAAAAGGTCGGTATAGACTGTCTTTTCCTCATCACGCCGGGTGTGCCATCGTCACAGCGTTCGAGGTTGATTTTCTTCAGGTCTGTCATTTTTGTTATTCCATTCAATGTCAAAATGCCATTCACTTATTGCAAAGCTGCTATAAAAATGCATAAAACGAGAGAGAAGGCGATTCATTTTCATCTACAAAACGAGAGTTTTCCATTTC
>JAAYDO010000010.1 GCA_012729225.1 Bacteroidales bacterium
AGCAGCAGTTGGATGGAACGATCGTTGGAAAAGCGCGGGATGAGCAGACCGATCGTGCGGATGGTGCCGGCTTCGCTGGCAAGGCTGAATAGCAGCAGGGCGCTCCAAACGATGATCAGCAGATTCATCGCCAAAACCAGAGCTTTGACCTGCGACCAGGCGAGGATACGCCAGCTTCCACCGAAGGCAATCAGGCTGACGGCAGCCGCGACCAGCCAGCTCATCGCGCCGGCTCGCAACGCCCCCCACTTGAAGAGGAGCATAAGGACTATAACGGTCAGGATAGGCAAAAAGGATAATATCCAGTTGCCGAGGCTCAGTTCCATAGGGCATCTATTATAAGTTATCGCGTGGGAAAGTGGTTTTTTAGTAGGTCAGGTTCTTCTGCTTGCCCATGAGAAAAGCGAAATGAAGTAACCATATAATGAAGAAAGGTCTTTGAATCGTTTCCTGATTCAGTCTTTTCATTCATTCGATATTAACATAGACATGCTGTTCAATGATTTTAGAAATTTCTTTTGCAGCCTTGATCACCAACAATCGGTTTCTTTCATACTCTTCATCAGTGATGGAAATCGTTAAGGAAGAAATACTTATTGCCGCGATGGGTTTTTTTGAGAGGTCATAGATCGGCGCTGCAACACAGCGGGCACCTGCAACTGACTCTTCTTTATCGGAAGCATATCCATTAGACCGGATTGATTGAAGTTCCTTTTTTAGACTCTCTGAATTTGTGATTGTATTTATACCGGTTTTAGGAAGTCCTTCTACTTCAATAATCCGATCAATTTCATCTTCACTCATTCCAGATAGAATAACTTTTCCTACAGCGGATATGTGCAAGAAATCAATTTCTCCGATGCTGCTTGCTAACCTTGCCGATCGATTGCTCTCAATCACCTCGACGTATATGCCGCGGGTACCATATTGGACCATTAGGTTCACCGTGTCATTCGATTCCTTGGCAAGTTGTTGCATGATGGGTCTGGCAACAGAAAGTAGTTTGGCTTTTGATAGCTTTGGATTGGTAACAGTATAAGCCTTTTTTCCAAGAGCATAGCGGGTAGTGCCTTGTACTCGCTGCAAGTAACCAAATTCACGTAAAACAGATGCGATCTTGTAAACTGTGGTTTTGTTTGTTCCGATCAACTCAGCGATCTGACTGTCATTTAGTTCTCCATTTCTGCTTTCAACCAAGTCTATTATTTCAAGCGCCTTCCGAACTGTTTTCATGTGTTTTTCACCTATACTTTTTATTATATCAAGAAAAGAGATTTCTAATAGAGAAATACCATGATTGAAATATTAAAGAAATTTTTTGATTTGTCTTGAAAACACTCAGACAATTCGCAATTATCCCCTTGACAGCACCAAAATATTGTCATAAACTACTTACAAGAGTTAGAATTATCGGACTTTTCACTACACAAGGATTTCTAATAGAGAAATCGCGGGAGGTTTCGCTTATAAGATGATCTGATACCCCAAACTTTTATCAAAATTTTGTTATTTCATTTTTCGTGGAGGTGATGATTTTGCGATACACTCAACAAGAATTAGATGAATTGCAAAAGAAGCTTTACACAGCAGTTCTTTCCGATATCATGG
>JAAYDO010000111.1 GCA_012729225.1 Bacteroidales bacterium
ATTGTTCGTTGGCACTTGAAGCATTGTTCATTGCCCATCGAAGCATGCTTCGGTCATGTGGCATGTCAAGTGGAGAGGAAAGACCTGCTTTCTTTCCTCTTTTTTGAGGGCTTTTATATCCCCTCCTCCTGTATGTTTCCTCTGTGAATAGATGGAACTCATGTTGAATGAACAAAAAAAATGGTCTGGCTGTAGAAGTCAGACCATTTTCGTATGTTTAAGTAGGAAGTTGTTTCAGAGACCTTGCTCTGGAAGCGTCCTTCTTTAGAAACTCAGTTTCACACCTCCCATACAAGTGGCTTTCGGCATAGGGAAGCCTGCATAGGTTTGGTATTGCTCTGCCAGCAGATTCTCACCTTTCAAAAAGAGTGTTGCAACAGGAGCAATCTGATAACTTACAGTGGCGTTGAGAAGGGTGTAGTTCTCCTTCTGCTCGTTATCGCCTGTGGTGATGTAGAGCCCACTGACATTCTGCAGGCCTGTTGCCACTGTCCATTTGCCGTTGTGGTAGTTGGCTCCAAGATAGAGCTTGCCTTCAGGAGCACCTTCAATGGGGTTGTCCATGTGGAGAAAAGAGTAGTTGCCGTTCACGCTCCAGTGGTTGCTGATGCGATAATCGCCGGAGAACTCTATGCCCCAGTTCTTTACCTCGCCCATATTGACATTGCGTGGACGACCATCTACACGTGTGGTGGCAATGAGGTTGTCTCCATCGATGTAGAAGATATTGGCACTCAATTGTCCCTTGTTGCCAAATCGCTGTGTGAATGAGAGTTCATAGTTCATGATTCTTTCTGGCTTCAGATCGGTGGTGGCAGGCGGGAACATATACATCTCTCGGATGGTGGGACGACGGAAGCCTTTGCTCACCAGTGCCTTCACATCAGCATCTGTGTTGAGATGGAAGGATAGTCCGCCTTGGGGTACTAACTCTGTGCCTATGACAGAGTGATGGTCCAGGCGCAGACCTGCATTCAGTGTCAGCCATGACATAACATCTTGTCTGAAATCTATATATCCAGCCACTTCGTCAGCATGCTGTTTCTCCACTACTGTGCCATCAGCATTCTTGGTGAGATAAGTCTTGCTGCCTGTTGTTCGGTCTTCATTCCATGCCGAACCGCCAAAGCGTTGCCAGTCCACACCTGCTGTGGTGCGGTTGCCCTCAAAGAGTTGGACGCTCTGATACCAGCTGATGCCTCCAATGTAGTCATTGTGCTTGTAGAGGGCTGTCTTAGGCGTGCCTCCTGCTGAATAGCCGTCATCAATGTTGTGGTGTCCCCAGTCGAAGAACACTCGCAGTGAGCCGTTCGTCCAACCGTAGTCGTTGAGTGCGTTCACACTTGCCAAACCACGTGTGATCTTGGCATCGTTGTCGATGAGGGGAGAAGTGGTGGCTCCAGGGTTGCTGGCATTAAAATGAGTGACAAATATGTCGCCTGACAGTTGCCAGTTAGGTGTGAGTTCATATCCCAATTTGGCAAAGCCTCCCAACTGTTCAAACTCAGAATCCTTACGATGACCGTCTGTGCGCTGATATTGTGCGCCTACCACACTGCTGAACTTGCCCAACTTCAGACGATTGCTGGCATTCGTTTGGAAAGTTCCGTAGCTGCCGCCCTGCAGTTGGATGTCAGTCTTCGTGCCGTCAGTGTACATCTTGCGCGTTACAATGTTCATCACTCCTCCCATAGCATTGCTGCCATAGAGAAGGGAGGCAGGACCTCTCAGCACCTCAATCTTTTCAGTCATCATGGTCTGGTAGGCATCAGGTATGGGATGTCCCATAAGACCAGCGTATTGTGGTTGTCCGTCAATGAGAACGAGAAACTCTGCCCCGCTTCCCACACCGCGTATCTTCAGGTTGCCAGCACCTGTATTGACGCCATATCCTATCAGTCCTCGACTGGTGGAGAAGAGGCCCGGGGTCTGTTCCATCACGGTAGGAAGGACTGACTCACGATAGTTTTCTGTCAGTTTGGTTTGATTGATTGTTGTGACCGTGAGGGGAAGATGCCTCATGTCTGTAGCGTTTCTTGTGCCTGTCACAACCACGTTCTGTAGGGTGTCAGTCCTCTCTTGTGCATTGGTGAAAGTTGCTGTCAGAAGGGAGACAGCCATGAAAAGAAATCTATGATTCATGATGTTTTATAAGTGTATGTTCTTTTGCCATCTGGCATCATCCGTGCAGATGTCTTCGTACATCCTTAGGAGATGCTTAGATAGCCCTTAGACCATCCTTCGGACACCCTTGGAAAAATCTTCGGGAATCCTTCGGAATGCCTTTTGTACATGTTCGAGAGTTTCGTCAGAAAATGATGATTACTTGTCAAGCGACACCAGTTTGTAGTTGGATGTGCCTATGCCAATCTTCTCGCCGTATTCCACAATGTGAATGCCATGCTGCTTTTCGATGCGCTGCTTGAGTGGGTCGGGATTGTTTTTTTCATCCTTCTTCACCTGATAGATGAGGTCGTAGGCGGCACGGTCGCAGGCAATGGGGTCTGTAGAGGCTACAATACCAATGTCCTGAATCTCTGGAGCATGTGGATGGGCATCGCAGTCGCAGTCGATGGAGATGTTGTTGAGCACGTTGATATAGACGATGTTTCCTTTCCCAAACCAGTTGGCAATGCTCTGTGCGGCTGCTGCCATACTTTCCAGAAAGGCATCTTGAGGCTGTGTGTGTTGCCATGCGTCAGGCAGTTTGCTGGTTACGCCGTGGGAGTGGATGTAGCCTTTTCCTGCGCTGGATGCAAAACCGATAGACTGGTTTTTGAGCACACCTCCAAAGCCTCCCATTACATGACCCTTGAAGTGAGCCAAGTTGATGCAGAAGTCGTAATTGCCAAGATGTTCTCCTACAATGTTGTACTTGATCCATTTCTTGTCTTGCACAGGAATGCGCAAGTCACCGTGTTCGTCCATGATGTCCACGGCAAAGAGGCTGTCAAAGCCATGTTCGTGGATGGTCTCCCAGTGTTGCTTCACATCCTGTCGGCTTCCTCCATAGGCTGTGCAGCATTCAATGATAGTGCCGTTCACTTTGTCCACAAGGTTGCGGATGAGGGTGGGCTTGAGGTAGTTGTTGCCACCTTTTTCGCCTGTGCTGATTTTCACACCTACTCGTCCGTGTGCTTTCACGCCAAGTGCGTCATAGATTTTCACTAATGATTCTGGTGTGATTTCTTTGGTGAAATACACTTTGGCCTGCTGTGCTTGTATGCCACATACTGCTAAGAGTCCTAATAGCAGTGAGAGAAATAATTTTTTCATGTTGTGTATAAAAATAAAAGCCTTTCTCTGCTTGTTAGGCAGAGAAAGGACTTCATGCTTTTGTATTGTTATTTCTTAATCTTATAGATGGAGAATGTGCGTGCCGGAATGCTGACAGCCTGGGCTGGTGCAGTGACAGTGAGAGAGGATGTCTGTGGCACAATCTTCTCAGGCTCATCGAGTGTGTTCTCAGCAGTGAGGTTGTCACTGTGGAAAGTGATGAGTTGTGCTGTGTAACTGCCCTTCATTCCGTTGAGGTTGAGCGTCACATCCTGTGCCTTGTCGCCTGTGTTGATAATCTTGACGATTACTTCTCCTGTGTTCTTGTCGAGCACGGCAGAAGCGAAGAGACCGTCTTGTCCGTCATTACCTGCCACTGGTTTGCCATTCATGGTGAGAGTGAGCATGTTAGTACCCTTATTGACAGAGTAGAGTTGCTGCACATAGTATGCACATGAGTTGAACTTGCGGAGGTTGTCGAACCAGATAGCGTCAGGTCTCCACTGCCATCCGTCCACATGAGCAAAGAGGGGAGCATAGGTGGCCATCTCCACGACATCGGCATTGCGCTCAAGATTGGTCATGAAGGCTGCTTCCATCAGGGCTGCATTGAAGTGATTCCACTTCTTGCCGCTGCCGTGACATGCGTATTCGCCAGCAAATACCTTTGGCTCTCCCTTGCCACGCTTGTAGTTGTCATAGCGGTTGCCCGACTTGAGAAACCATTCCTCATTGCGATAGAAGTGCTCATCCACGAGATCCACACCCAACTTGCGCATCTCTGGCCAGAGGTAGTCGAAGTCGGCACCCTCGGAGTTAGGACCGGAACCGCCTATAATCTTGATGTTTGGATACTTCTTGCGAACCTGATCCATGAATGGCTTCAGGTTTTCGGGATAGATAGCTCCCCACTGCTCATTGCCGATAGCTACATATTTAAGATTGAATGGGGCAGGGTGACCCATATCGGCACGCAGTTTTGCCCACTGATTCTTGGCTGGGTCTCCATTTGCAAACTCGATGAGGTCAAGCACATCATCGATGTAAGGTT
This sequence comes from Bacteroidales bacterium, assembly GCA_012729225.1. Classification (GTDB taxonomy): domain Bacteria; phylum Bacteroidota; class Bacteroidia; order Bacteroidales; family Bacteroidaceae; genus Minthosoma. The sequence continues at coordinate 4,328 of JAAYDO010000111.1, forward strand.
GCAACTGATCCACATCCACATGCTTGTCGCTGCGGTGGCTGCCGTTCTGGAATTCGCAAGAGAGACCTACACTCACCACAGGAAGAGGCTCTGCGCCGATTTGCTCCGAAAGACGGAAATACTCATAGAAGCCCAGTCCGTAAGACTGATAGTAGTCTGGGAAGAAACGGTAGTCGAATGTGTAATGCCAGCGGTTCTCATTGAGGGGACGATTTTCCACTGGACCTACTGAGTTCTTCCACTGATAGCGGGTGGCGAGGTCTGTACCCTCTACAATACATCCACCAGGGAAGCGGAACACGCCAGGCTTGAGTTGCTCAAGCGACTCCGCCAAATCCTTGCGCATGCCATTCTCGTCACCCTTATACACATCTACAGGGAAGAGCGAGATATGCTCCAAATCGACGGTCTTGGAGTTGCGGGTAAGCATGAGGCGGAGAGTTCCCTTATCTACAGTGCTGTTGGCCTTGATAACCACTTCATACTTCTTCCATTCCTTTCCGCTTACCACGATTTTGTCCTCTGAGAACTGTTGGCGTTCCCCCATCGTGTTGGGGTCGCAGAAGAGGACTCTCACAGTCACCTCGCCATCCCCATTAGGGTTGCGTGCCCATACTGTGAAGCGGTAGTCTGCTCCCTTCTGATAGCCAATGCCAAAGAAGCCTTCATTTTCAAGTCCTGTGAATTTATCGTTGTGTCCAGAATCACTCAGTCTCACATAGTGTGGGTTCTTGTTGAATGGACCGTCATTCTTCAGTTCAAATTGACCGAAGGCTTCCCATCCCATGAAATGCTGAGGAAACTCGAATGAGCGGTTCTTGACCAGTTCGCCATACAGACCACCATCGGCTGCATAGTTAATATCCTCAAAGAAGATGCCATACATGGTAGATGGGATTGGTCCGCCCACCTTTTTGGTGTTGATGTCGAATGTGTGATTTTGTGCGGTCACGCTACTCATGGCAAGCAGAGTAGCAACCAGAGAAATCATTTTCTTCATAAGTTAATGGTTGTTAGTTTGTTAGTTTTTTGATTCTTGTATAATCAGGTTGTCAATCTTTGCTGGAAAGTGTGTGGCACATTCCAACATTCCTTTTGCAAAGATAATGAAAAAATCCTTTCCCTCAAATAAATAAAGAGAAAAAAGCATCTGGAGGATGCTTTTGCTCTATACGACTGGACAGTGGAGATACTTTTGAAAAATGCTGATGGCATTGAGCTTTCTTTCAGCAGAAAGTGGCTCTACACCTTCGAGGGGATTGGGGAGGTTCAGTTCCTTGTACTTGTAAGTGCCCATTGTGTGATAGGGCAGAACCTCTATGCGCTCAATGTTCTCGTAGGGAGTGAGGTGTTGAGCCAGCAGGGTGAGTCGCCTGTCATCATCTGTGTAGTTAGGCACTACCACATGCCGAATCCAGGTAGGCTTGTGAATCTCGTGCAGATAGTCGAGAAAAGCCTGATTGTTGGTACGGTCTTGTCCTGTGTAAGTTTTGTGGAGCGATTCATCAAGAGTCTTAATGTCAAGCAACACCAGGTCTGTATATTCCAACACCTTCTTGACTTTCTCGCTAAAAATCACACCACTCGTGTCAAGCGCAGTGTGAATGCCCTCCTCTTTGCAAAGGCGCAGGAATTCAATCAGGAAGTCTGCTTGCATCAGTGGTTCTCCTCCCGAACAGGTCACACCCCCGCGACGAATGTAGTTCTTGTAGCGCAACACCTCGGCAAGCAGTTCTTCTGGTGTCATCTCATATTGCACAGGTGCTTTGATGTCCCAAGTGTCAGGGTTATGACAAAATGCACAGCGCATAGGACAGCCCTGGAAGAAGGCTACAAACCTTACTCCAGGGCCATCTACTGTGCCGAAGGACTCTATGCTATGTAAGCGTCCTATCACTTTTTCTAAAATATGCGTGGATTGATTACAGAGAGTGATTGATGGTGCGTGAGAGCACGTCAAGCTGCTGCTCGCGTGTGAGTTTCACAAAGTTCACGGCATATCCACTCACGCGGATGGTGAGCTGTGGATACTTCTCTGGGTGCTCCATGGCATCTACGAGCAGATTGCGGTCAAACACGTTCACATTGAGGTGATGACCACCATCTGGTGTGAAGTAGCCTTCCATCAAACTGATGAGGTTGTCCACCTGTGCATCGTTTGCCTTGCCAAGTGTGGCAGGGGAAATGGCAAATGTGTATGAAATACCATCATTGCTGTGCTGGAATGGCAACTTGGCCACAGAAGAAAGAGCGGCAACTGCACCTTTTACGTCACGCCCATTCATTGGGTTGGCACCTGGTGCGAATGGAACGCCTTTCTCTCTTCCATCAGGAGTTGCGCCTGTGTTGCGACCATACATCACGTTTGAAGTGATGGTGAGCAATGACTGAGTGGGGCGAGCGTTGCGGTAGGAGTCGTGCTGACGCATATACTCCATGAATTTCTCTGTGACCATGAGAGCCAGTCTGTCTGTGCGGTCGTCATTGTTGCCGAATGGAAGAGAAGGCTCTCCTTCCTGCTCAAATCCTACTGCAATGCCTCTCTCGTCGCGGATGACACGCACCTTACCGTATTTGACAGCGGCCAAAGAGTCTGTCACGATTGAGAGACCTGCGATGCCTGTAGCGCGGGTGCGCTCCACATCACCATCAATGAGTGACATCTGGTATGCCTCATAGTCATATTTGTCGTGCATGTAGTGGATAATCTTCAAAGCATTCACGTATGTCTTAGCCAACCACCTCATCATGTTCTCAAATTTATACATCAACTCTTCATAGTCGAGGTATTCGCTTGTGATAGGTGAGAAGTCTGGACCAATCTGCTCGCCAGTGATTTCATCACGACCACCGTTGATGGCATAGAGGAGGCACTTTGCCAGGTTGGCACGTGCGCCGAAGAACTGCATCTGCTTGCCAATCTTCATAGGGCTCACACAACATGCGATTCCGTAGTCATCACCATAGTCAGGGCGCATCAGGTCGTCGTTCTCATATTGGATGGCAGAAGTCTTGATAGACATCTTTGCACAATATCTCTTCCAGTTCTCTGGGAGGTTCTGTGCCCACAGCACCGTGAGGTTTGGTTCAGGTGCAGGACCGAGGTTCTCCAAAGTGTGGAGGATGCGGAATGAGGTCTTAGTCACCATTGTGCGACCATCTACGCCCATGCCACCAATTGACTCAGTCACCCAGACAGGGTCGCCAGAGAAGAGGTCGTTGTATTCAGGAGTGCGGAGGAATCTCACGATACGGAGTTTGATGATCATCTGGTCGATGAGTTCCTGAGCCTCTTCCTCAGTCAAGATGCCTTCCTTGATGTCGTGCTCGATAAAGATGTCGAGGAATGTGCTCACGCGTCCCATAGACATGGCTGCGCCGTCCTGATCCTTCACAGCGCCGAGATAGCCGAAATAAACGAACTGGACAGCCTCACGAGCGTTCTGTGCAGGGCGGGTCACATCAAAACCATAGTTGGCACACATCTTCACAAAACTCTTCAGGGCTGCGATCTGCTCTGAAGTCTCCTCGCGCTGACGGATACACTCCTCATTCATCTCCTGAATGTCAAGACGCTCCAAGAATCTCTTCCTCTCCTCAATGAGGTTGTCCACACCATAGAGGGCAATGCGACGGTAGTCACCAATGATGCGGCCACGACCGTAGGCATCAGGAAGACCTGTGATGATGTGGGCATGGCGTGCATTGCGGATGTCCTGATTGTAGGCAGAGAACACGCCCTCATTGTGTGTCTTGCGATATTTAGTGTAAATCTCCTTGGTTGCAGGGTCCAGCTCATAGCCGTAAGCCTTGAGCGCAGTCTCCACCATGCGGATGCCACCCTTGGGGAAGATGCCGCGCTTGAGTGGAGCGTCTGTCTGCAAGCCGACAATCACCTCGTTGTCTTTGTCGATATAGCCTGCTCCGTAGGTGTCAATGGTTTGAGGCAACTTCTGCTCTGCATCATACACACCCTTTTCACGCTCCACCTTAAACATCTCGGAGAGTTTGTTCCACAGTGCGGTGGTCTTGGCGGTAGGGCCTACCAAGAAAGACTCGTCACCTGTGTAAGGTGTGTAGTTGTGCTGGATGAAATCTCGTACATTGACCTCGCGCTTCCACATGAAGCCTTCGTAACCTTCAATTTGATGGGATAATTTCATAAATAGAATTTAATTATACGTATATGAATGTTTTTCTTTTATTGATACCTAAAATATGTCTTCTCTGTCATCCTCTCATTTTCGTTTGCAAAGGTACGACAATTTCCTCACATACCATCAAGAGTTTCCCAACATTTCTGCTTTTTTGACTTAAAATAGTCTTCTTCCTCAAAATCCTTCTCTGTTTTGTGTCGCCTATGTCAGTATAAGACCAAGCCTGATTCCCCTTCCCTCATTTTCATATTTTCTCCATTTCACAAAATGGATGTTGGTGCAGTGGATGAAAGGCGCGCATCTGCTCTCGTTCTCCATTCCAACCTCATGCCTCTTTCCATGAAAAAGATGGTGGAATTATCTAAGATTTTTATCGAAGGCATATCGAAGGCTCGTAAAGGCATGGGGAGGAGAAGTTGGATAAAAGATGGTTGATTGTTTGGTGTTTTGAAGAGATTATGCTAATTTTGTGGTCGAATAACAATCAATTCACTTATTATATGATAAAGAGAACTTCTTTGGGCGTTGCCCTCTTGATGGGTATGGTCATGTGGGGCTACCGACCTGCAAGTGCTGAAACATGGAAGAAGTCAGATGTGTTGGCTCGTTTGGAACTTCGTCGCAAACAGAAGCAGAAGGACAAGAAAAAAACGGTGGAGACCTGTGGACATGGCCAGAAGGGCAGAAGCCTTGTGGTGCTCTATGAAAGCGATGTGCATTGCTCCATAGATGGCTACACCAAACTTGCTGGTCTCAGAGATGCCATAGCCGACACTGCCGACGTGGTGATAGTGTCGAGTGGCGACTTCTTGCAGGGGGCTGCCGCTGGGGCAATCTCCAAGGGACAATACCTGATTGATATGATGCGTGCTGTAGGCTATGATGCAGTGACCCTGGGCAATCATGAGTTTGACTATAGGATGCCTCGCATGTTTGAACTGTTGAGGCAGTTGCCAGCATCGGTGGTGTGTGCCAACCTGTATGACAAGGCACTTGAACGCAACGTGTTTGCGCCCTATGTCATGAAGCAGAGGGGAGGCAAGCGGATTGCTTTTGTTGGTGCTGTCACTCCAAGTGCGATGGAGACCGAGGCCTATGCCTTTTTTGATGGAGATAGCCTTCGCTATGATTTACAGCATGGCGATGTGTATGGCATGATTCAGCAAGCGGTTGATGAGGCTCGGGAAAATGGTGCGGACTATGTGGTTGTGCTTTCCCATCTGGGGAGAAAGCCGATAGACCGAGGCGTGGATTCTCATGGATTGGTGGAGAAAACAGAGGGTATTGATGTGGTTTTGGATGGGCATACTCATGAGGAAATTGTAGGAGATACATTATATAATAGGATAGGGAAGCCTGTGGTCATTGCGCAGTCTGGAACAAAGTTTGCCAATGTGGGCAAGATGGTCATTTCTCCCGAGGGAAAGATCGCCACAGAGTTGATTCCAATGAATGAATTAACCCGAGAAAATGCTTTGGTGAGCCATGTAGCCGACAGCATCAGGAGTCTCTTGGAGCAGGTCACCCGTCGTTTCATAGGTAGGAGTGATTATTCTTTTGTGGTGGAAGACGAGCAGGGCAAGCGCATAGGTCGTGTGCAGGAAACCACCGCAGGAAATATGGTGGCAGATGCTTTCCGTGTCATGTCAGATGCGGATGTAGCCGTGGTCAATGCTGGCTCTATCCGTTCAGGAGCGAAGGCAGGCGACTTGACTTATGGTGACTTTGTGGCCATGCTTCCTTATGACAACTTCCTCACTGTGGTGGAGGTGAGGGGCGATTCGCTTGTGAATCTGCTGAAGAGTGTGACCAGCCGACTTCCACAACCTGACGGACAGTTTCCTCAAGTGTCTGGACTGAAGTTCACAGTGCATGTGGCTGACCGCTATGTGACTGATGTGCAGGTGCTCAACACCAAGACCAGCCAATATGAGCCAATCGACAGAGACCGCACCTACACGCTTGCCACCACCGACTATTGTGCTACAGGAGGAGGACTGGACGCCAAACTCGCTGGCACAAAGATTGTGAAAGAGGCTTTCATACTTTATAGCAGTGCCTTGGTGGAGTATGTGGAGAAGGTGTTGAAAGGTCATATTGGTGAAGAATACGCAGAACCGCAGGGTAGAATAACTATCAAATACTGATGGTTAGGGGTATGTCGAAAAAGATAGAAGCGCGCCTCTTGTAGGAGAGGCAGGTTTTTTTTCTTGTGAGGCAAATGCTTTTTCTTCCCGAGAAAAGCGTAAAAACGACTATTTTATCTGCAACATCAATTCTCAATACATAAATGTGAATTTGATGAATTTGTCATAAGTGTTTGATTAGCATTATCCGTGAATTTATTCGTCCTTTCTTGGTTTTTGTTGCAAAAATTAAAACATTTGTATCAAGATTGACAGTGTTGTTCATGCATTCTTATTATATTTGCAACAGAAAACATCAAGAACCTCTCAAGGATATAATAGGAATAGTTTGGTAACCTTATAAAAAAAGAAGATGAAGACAAACGTAACAACTACTATCCTCCTTTGGATTTCCTTTTGTGCCACAATAACAGCACAGGACTTCACTTCCTGTAGCGCAAGGTTGGATAGTGTCATCACGATAGATGATAAAGGCACAGCAAAAGAGACCTTCCGTTATCATGAGGACTCTCTGACTGTAGAAATCAACAGATATGACAAACAGCCTGAGGGCTGGAACTTGAAGGCTGTTGATAAACGCACCCTTGACAAAAGCGCAAGAACCATTCGCAGTGAAAAACTCTCCTACTTGAAAGATGGTGAGAGAGAAAGGTGGGAAGAGGATTATGTTTTTGACCCTCGTGGACACAACATACAGAGAAAGTGGTTGGCGCATGAAGGGGAGAAGGAAAATACTATTGATTCAATCTTTTCTAAAAAAGCTCAATTATGAAACATCTATTCATTACTTTATTATTTCTGATGACAGTTTGTTTTGCATCAGCCAGTACTCGAAACATAGAGAGTCCTGAGTACATGTCTCTCAATGCAAATGGTGTTCATATAGACCGTGTGGAATTTGAGAAACATCAGACAACTCTTTATTTCAGTATCAATCAAAAAGAAGGGAATTCTTTCCGTTTCCTGAAATCCACTCATCTGATTGACGAGCAGGGACACCGTTACCGCATGAAGAAGTGTGACGGGTTTAAAATAGGGGAGTGGACAATAGCGGATAAAGATGGAGTGAAGAACGTTTCTATCTCTTTTGAGCCTCTTCCCGAAGACACACGTGTGTTTGACTGTGTGGAAGGTCCAGACCGTTTCTTCACCTTTCAGTTCTACGGCATACGTGAGAAGGGGCAGACGTGGGATGTCTTCTCTCGTGAAACGGTAATGGACAATGCCTTTGACGATAGCTTTTTTCAGGCGGATACTGTATATGTGACAGGTCGAATAGCCAATGTCCGCAAAGATCTTAAAAATAAGGTTTATCGTGAAAGTTTGCCCAATTCACAACAGTTTTTGCTGCAGCAGTATAGAGAGAATAATGGAGTGTATGATCTTATCTATGTTGAGAAAGATGGAACATTTAGTTTCAAGACGATTGTGGCAACCCCATGCATGGATCTCATCAATATTGCTGACACTCGGATTCTTGCTCTTTTGATTCCTGGTGATCATCTTCACTTGGAAATCAATAACCTGGGTGAGTATAATCAGCAGGTGACAGCCCAAAGTGATCATGGTGACTACAGTCGTCTGCTTGCCAATCACCCCTTCTTTTATGACCGGGACATCATATCTCCTGCTCCTCCTCTTTCCTCGGATTCAGGCATGATTGCATTGCAGACATGGTCTCAACTGAGAGAAAAGCAGGAAAAGAACTTGGAAATATGCAGGTACATTGCTGTAAAGAACCATTTTTCACCGACCGAGGAAAAACTTCTTCGTATGACAGTGGAAACGAATGACGCCCTCCTCTCTCTGTCAGGAATGAGAAATGCCATTAGTGCTAAATTCGGGCGCACCCGACAAACCCTGTGGGGAAGATGTACGGATGCTACCCCAAAACTGTCGACAAACGATACATGAAGAAAGGGATGTCTCTGACTCCTTTCACTTGTGCTCGGAAGCATTTGATCTTTGA
>JAAYDO010000180.1 GCA_012729225.1 Bacteroidales bacterium
GACAGCATGGAGATACCGATAATCAAAATGATTCTTCCCAGGTAGCCCAGTATTACACGAGTTCTAATCAAAAGAGCCAGGCCCCCTTGAGAAAGAGTTTTTCCACTTTAGGCAGGTCCTGGGGCAGGGTAAAAACAATAACCCGGTCAAAGGCATCAATCTTGAAATTGCCATCGGGGACTATAACCTGCTCTCCTCTTACCACTGCGCCTACTACTGAACCGCGGGGAAATTTAATATCCTGAATCTTTTTGTTAACCGCTATCGAACCCGGCTGGGCAAACAGTTCCAGCATTTCCGCCTTCTCTTCGCCCAGAACCGTTACCGAAACAATATCCCCCCGGCGGATATATTTTAATATAGCACCAGCGGTAAGAATACGGGGACTGAGGACAATATCGATGTCAATTTGTTCAACCAGGGGAATAACCTCAAAGCGTTTGAGCTGGCAGATGGTGGTTTTAACTCCCAGGTTTTTGACTATAAGGGAGCAGAGCATGTTAATTTTGTCGTCATCGGTTACCGCCACAAAGATATCGGATTGGCCTACATTTTCCTCATCCAGCAATTGATAGTCGCTGCCATCCCCGTGAATTACCAGGGCATTATTTAATTTCTCCGATATTTTTTCGGCGCGTTTGAAATCCTTTTCGATTATCTTGATACCGATTTTTTGTTCTTCCAGGATCTGGGCCAGGTGATAACCGGTACGGCCTCCTCCCAATATGGTAACCTGGTTTATTGTTCGACGATAAAAGCCCAGGAGCTTTTCCACTTCAACAATGTTAGTACTCTGAGCCATTAAATTGATATGGTCACCTGGGTAAAAAGTGTCCTGACCCCGGGGGACTATCGTCTTATGGTTACGAACTATAGAAACGATATTATAGGGCAAAGAGCTATCCACATCTTTTAGCTTTTTCCCTACCAGAGGCGAATCTGATTGGATGCGGAGTTCTACCAACTGCACCTTGCCCTCGGCATAGTAATCCACATTCAAAGCCTCTGGATTTTTAACAATCTGAGCAATGTGAAAGGCAGTAACCCGTTCCGGATTTATGATGAGGTCGATACCCATAAGCTGGTTTAAGGAGATGTGTTTGAGCTCCAAATATTCAGTATTGCGCACCCGGGCAACAGTAACCCTGGTACCGTACTGCTTGGCCAGCATACAGGCCAGCATGTTTAATTCATCAAACTCAGTTACGGCTAAAAGAATGTCAGCTTCCCTTACCCCGGCCGCCTCCAGCACCGAAAAGCTTGAAGCGCTGCCATTGATAACCTGAATATCCAGAGTGTCTTCAAGAATCTGCTGCCTTTCTGGGGATTGCTCGATTACTACTACATCGTGATTCTCTTCGGAAAGCATCTCCGCCATACTGAATCCTACTTTTCCTGCACCAATAATAATTGCCTTCATAAGCTTACCCACCTGTAAAAGGAATTTTGATTAACAATCCTGCTTCATATCACTCATTTCACTGCGATTCTATCATATTTTAATACTTTGGGCATCTTTTTATTATAAATACATGGACGGAAGACGGAAGGGGGAGGACGAAAGGGGGAATGGTCGTTTGGTACATGATAAAAGACAATAATGGCATAATAAGAAAAGTAAGGAGTAGGCCACAACCATCTGTAAAAATAGAAGTTAAGGTTAATCTATTTTGAAAAAGAATCTGCTTTAATCATAAAAATCAGCGTCC
>JAAYDO010000043.1 GCA_012729225.1 Bacteroidales bacterium
AATATATTCGCTACTATCGTAGTTGGACGGGAATGTGTGCTTTCGAGGCACATTACAAGAAAGACGGTGTTGACTACCTTGTCGATCACCTGAAGATGAACCATGCGCTTGCAGAGTTCGGTGTTAATGGTGACGAAGCAGGTGCAGCACTTTTCTGCTATCTTGTGATTGCCGAATCAGGCGGCAATGCCGAAGATGCGTGGCAGCATTACCTTATAGCTTGGGACAAATTGGTACAGAAGTATTCAAAGAAAGATTAGATATGACAAGGCAGCACATTGTATTTTTGACTGGTGCAGGTATCAGCGTTGAAAGCGGATTGAGCACCTTCCGTGGTAAGGATGGTATGTGGACGAATGAGGAATGGGCTTATCTGGCCAGTACTGATGCACTCTACAATGATACACAAAGATGCCTTGACTTCTACAACTACAGACGTAAACAGTTAGCCGAGGTAGAGCCGAATGATGCTCACCGCATGATTGCAGAGTTAGAGAAAGAGCATGAAGTGACTGTTATCACTCAGAACGTTGATAATCTCCATGAACGTGCCGGTTCATCCCAAGTCATTCATCTACATGGTGAACTCAGCAAGGTATGTTCTATGGATAACCGTACTACGTGTGTAAAGGAATACCCATTGACCACACCCATTATGGCAGGTGACAAAGCAGATGATGGCTCACAGCTCCGTCCTTATATTGTAATGTTCGGGGAATATGTTGACAGTATGAACGTAGCCATCAAGTATGTAAGCTATGCAGACATCTTTGTGGTTATCGGAACTTCTCTTCAAGTATATCCAGCAGCTGGATTCATCAACTACGCTCACCATGAAGTACCCAAGTTTGTCATAGACCCAGGAGAAATGGAACAATGCACACAATTGGGATTTACCCATTATAAGACAACGGCCACAGAAGGAATGAAGATGCTTCTGGAGGCATTCAAGGATTTGTAAATAAAGAAGATTATGAAAAAAATAACTGCAGAAAACTTCATTACTGACAATAAGACAAACAAAGTTTTCTTATCGAGTCTGATAGATAAAACAAGTGGTGCGCTTGATGTAGATACACGTTCAAAACTAAAATCAAAAATAAAAGATTTTTGTCCTGACTGTGAGTTGTTATATAACACAATGGATGTGTGGGCACGTGACTACATGCCAATTCAGTTGACAGAGGATGTATTCCTAAGTTTTACATACAAGCCGGACTATCTGGAGCCATATCCCAATTGTGTTACAAACTGGCAACTGCATGGGGTACATGCAAAAGAGAACTTTTGTTTCAACATTGTTCAGATGCCCATTATTCTTGATGGCGGCAATGTTGTTAAGGCTGTTGTCAACGGGAATCCATGCTTTATCATGTGTGAGAAGATACTGAAGGAAAATAATGTAAGCGAAAAAGCATTTCGCGATTGGTGGATGAGATGGTGGAAAGAGCAGTTTGATGGTACGACAATGGAACTTGTTCTTTTACCTTGGGAAGGTAAGCAGGACAATCCTATCGGTCATGCTGATGGTATGGTACGATACGTGGGAGATAATTGCGTGTTAATGACCAACTATTTGGACTTTGACCAAAAGTATAAAGATGATTTCGGAAATAAAATGAAAATAGTCCTCGAAAAAGCAGGATTTAGAGTTGAGACTATTAAATTTTGGGATAAACTGAAAGATGATCCTCATTTCAATGATTTGATGAATGAATCATGGTGTTATATCAACTATTTACAAGTAGGAAGCAATGTACTTGTCCCTAAACTTAGCTATTCTCCATTAGACGAAGAAGCCAAACATCAAATTGAAACAGCTTTGGGACAAACAGTTACAGTTAAACTAATTGATGTTGATATGACTCCTATTGTGAAAGACCTCAATAGTCAACAGAACTCAGGTGGTGCTCTTAATTGTCTTTCCTGGACTATAAAAGTATAGATATGGCATATACATATAAATATCCAAGACCAGCAGTGACAGGTGACTGTATTGTCATCACCAAAGAAGCAAATGCAAAAGTGTTACTGATTCAGCGTGGCGATGAACCTTACAAAGGTTGTTGGGCTTTCCCCGGAGGTTTCATGAACATGGATGAAACCACAGAGCAATGTGCCATCAGGGAACTTGAAGAGGAAACGGGATTGAAGGTCAATGAAGTTCACCAGATAGGAGCTTATTCCAAGGTTGACCGAGACCCCCGTGGAAGAACTATTACTGTTGCATATCTTGCCATCATAGAAAAGCCTGTATCTGTAGTCGGACAGGACGATGCAGCAAAAGCAGAATGGTGGCCAATTTCTGCTCTACCTCAACTTGCATTTGATCATGATGAGATTATAGCTGATGCAATTGGTTTATATAACAGAATGAATTAACAACGTTTGCAATGATTCAAATGAACAAGAACGAAATATTGAAATCCATCAAAAATGAGGTGTATTATGCCGAACTTCCATCCAAAATGGATGTGAGTATTGATAATCACATTCTGCATATAACAATGGATGCTGAAGGAGTCTTGCAGAATATGCAGAATGATGCTTCCTCTTTTGAAGGATGGGTATTCTGTCTAAAGACGTTCTTCCCAGATATAGATACCGTTGTCATTGATTGGGAAGATCCCGCATTTTCTCCTGATGAAAAGGTAATTAGAACTCAACAGAAGCATTATTCTCGGTTCTTGATTCGTGTTATATGGTTTGTGGAAAACTATGTCTGGGCGGTTGTAGATGAAAGCAGAAAAGCAGAGATTACATGTTTTAAGCAAAGGTTCAGCGAACTTACTCTTAATTATCCTCTTCAAAAAAGCAAGGACAAAAGCGTTAAGAGTGAGACCGACCAGAAAATGAAATACGAAGCTATGCTTGAAACCGCCATCTATCAACATCTATCAAAGACAGGCTTCGCAAATCATCAGTTACCAATGGGGTTGTTTGACGGCCAGGTTAGTTTGGCTACCGCTATTACTCCTGGAGGTGCAAGTCAGGCAGATCTTTGGAAGATTGAAAATGATGAGTTTTGTGTCTATGAGCTAAAAGACTGCATTAACACCGACAATACACATGTTGGTATCATCACAGAGCTGATGTTCTATGCCAACGTAATACATCGTCTTACCATTACCCAAGAGATTCATTATCCCACTGACGCAGATAAATACCGCACCATAAAAAGGGATAATGCATCTCGTGGTTTTGAGCATATTCTTGATGCTATCTATCAACATTCTATAACCCATGTCAAAGCCGTGTTACTGACCGACCGACTTCATCCCTTGATTGAATACAAGAAGGAGCTGCTACTAAATGATATGAGTCGTAGCAAGACAAACATCCGATTTGAGCATTTAACTGTTTTGCAGTTATTGCCAGCTGAACTGATTCCTGCACCTACCTATAAAGAAGTGCAAGGAGCACAACAGGTAAGGGTTCTTCAAACATCACCGTATTTCGTAGATGTTAATGGCGGTGGAAAATGGAAAGCAGGTTTACAAAATATTGAATTACCTTATATTATTGAGGAGGGAAATGAACTTATGAACCTTTATCCTCCTATTCGTGAAGACGCAATAGACTATTTTCTGCAGAATGGTATAGGTTGGTGGAAAAGCAATAATTCCCTTAATACACCCACGGGACACATGCTGTCATCACAGATAAGCTGTGTTAATCATTTATTTCCTCTGATGAAGCCTGATGATTCAGCATCGCTATTGTCAATGCTTAATTCTGTCCAAGAGAGGTATCATTTCATTAAAATTCTCACTAACCCATTAGACAAACCTGATTGTCACGGAAATATATGCTTTGAGTTTATCTGGAAGAATCGTACCTTGCTTGGTGAAAGAGCTGAAAAGCGAGGTGCTATGTGTACGTCCATCGATGCTGTTGTTTATGCTGAAACCGAAGAACACAGTCGAATACTGATTCCTATAGAATGGAAATATGTAGAGACTTATGAGCACAAACGGGCTGTCCAGTCCTCTATTGACCGCTATAAATCACGTCTTGATAATAGTTCAAACATCAAGGAATGGAAAGAAGAATACGAATATGATCCAATATATGAATTAGTGCGTCAGGCCATGCTGGTAGAGCAAATCATCAAGAATTATGATTCTGAACTTCCAGTAGATGATTATCTGCACATTAACGTCATACCAGAGGGGAATGTTGAACTACGTTCTGAGGTCAGTCTTTTTCCAAAAGGGTTGAAGGACGAAGGTAAGTTCATCATGCTTGACCCAAGAAAACTGATGCTTCCCATCAAAGAAACCCATCAGGACTTATATAATTATCTTGAATCCAGATATTGGCAATAGCATTACAGATAGTAATCCTCAATCCTGAGGTTGTGTATATAGTTTGGCGACTATTTGAGAAACTACGAGTCGTGAGACTCCATCATTATTAAGCGCAGACATCGGTGACTTATTCAAGTGGACATCTTTGAATTTCCGAGGTTTCAGACGCTGAATAATAGCTAACGCTGTTAGGAGCAATTCACCGTGAGGTCAGTTGCTCCTCTTTTGTGTTTGTTCGGTAAAAAAAATAAGAAAACCACATTTTATTTTATCTATGCAGATAGACTGCACAGATAAAATCTACCTTTGCCACGTCATACTTAAAATGTACGCTTATGGGATTACTTGATTTTCTTTTATTCGGAGCTTTTTTGAATAGCCTGAGAAACAACAACCAGGGCAATAACAATCCTTCTGATTATTCAAGCAGGAGTTATGACCAAGGTTATAATGATGGCTATGATGACGGTTACATGGATCATGATGACTATTATTGCCATGATGATTATGATTGCAGCGACAGTTGTGACTGCGATTCTGATTGTGACGATTTCTTTGATTTCTAATTATCAACCCAATTATATTAAGCCGATGAGTAATGGCATATAAGCACTCAACTTATGCAATGAAGAAATTAACTTTTATGATGCTCCTTGCAGCATTCTTTACTCTGTGTGTTACTTCCTGTTCAAAGGATGAAGATGACAGTATAAATGGCAGTACAGAACAACAGCAGCAAGAACCAACATATTTGAAAACAAGTGATTTGAACGGAGTATGGTCAGTTTCTGGTTCTAATGGCATATACTTTATAGCTTTTACAGAAACAGGACACTATTCATTATGTTTCAACGACAAGTTGATGGGGGCTGGTACATACTCACTTGACAAGAACACGTTGACATTGAACAATGGTTATCTCTATACGAAGGATAATTTGAAAATAGAAAAGACTGACAAAGGACTGACCATTTCAGGTGAAATGACAGACTTCAAAAGCAGCAACAAACAGTCTGTAAATGTGAATTTAATTAAGACTAACAAAGAGCTTCCCATACCTAAGACTGGCGAAACTTTCAAAATATGGGGATTGCATGTAACTTATGGAAGTATAGTCACAAAAATTCAATATCAATCCGAATACCTTATAAAGTATCAGTATTGCAAGGACAACTCTCTGCAACAAGTCATTGAAGAGTCTATGTGGTACTACGTATATTGTGACGGTATGACGTACACGCAGACCTGTTCTGGTAATGGAAGTGTTGTCATCTATAAGCTTCAAGACCATTACAGCACTTTGAAATCACAAATTGTTAAACAATAAAGCCGATGAGTAATGGCATATAAACACTCACCTTATGCAATGAAGAAATTAACTTTTATGATGCTCCTTGCAGCATTCTTTACCCTGTGTTTTACTTCGTGTTCAAAGGATGACGATGACAGTTTTGCTTATCCTATGGAACAGCTCTATGGCAAATGGAAAGCCGTTGAGATTAAGGTTGATGGTAAATGGTATGATGTCACCAAATACCCTTATACACGGTTTGGAATGGACATCACCTTCTATGAGAATGGCAAATTCTATGGCTCTGGCTACTTAGGAAACGGCAGTGGCACTTACACTGTTAGCGGCAAAACCATTACCACGTATGTAAGCGGAAAGGAGTACGCTGTCTATACAGTCAACTCACTAAACGGAAACGAAGCAGACCTTACATTACGAATGGGTAGTGAGACTTTACAGATGAAAGCCAAGAAGCAGTATTAGGTGAACCTAAAATCCGCAAGCAATCTCAATGGCAATCTCAATTGCAGTAAAGAGCTTGAACACTATGCATCATGATAGTATGAGCGTGAATTTTGTCCGATTTGTGCATACCTTCCCCTTACCCCACA
>JAAYDO010000086.1 GCA_012729225.1 Bacteroidales bacterium
AGAGATTCTGGTCGGTACCTTCTATAGCGTTGAAGCCGGCCAAGAAATCCCCGCTCAGCTCAAAGTCATCGGGCAGGGTCAGGTCGTAGTTTTTCCCGAGAAAGTGATCGGTTGAAGCCTTGTGTTTGGCGAGCGCGTTCAAAATATTTCGTTCTCCGTTTCCGGGTTCCCGTTTGGGGCTTTAGCGAGGCATTGTAGCATCCCCCTAAGCTCCCACAATCAATTTGTCCCCAGCATCATTATTTCAGCGGATTAAAAACGTCAAAAGGGGTTACGGTGATTAGCCGCAACCCCTTTTGTGAAACAAAGCAGCCCGCATCCGCACTATTTTCAGCAGATAACTCGAAGCAAAACGAAAGACGCCTTAAGAAAGGTGCTTGCTGACAAGCTTGGTCATCTCGAACATATTGACGACCTTCTTTCCGCCGAACACGACCTTAAGAGCTGCATCCGCGTTGATATTGCGTTTGTTCTTTTCATCCTGGAGCTTGTTTTTCTTGATATAGATCCAAAGTTTTTTTACCACTTCACTGCGAGGAAGCGGGCCTTTACCAACCACCGCAGCAAGCGCTTCGCTGATCTTGAGCGGCTTCATAAATGCTGAATTCGCTTTCGCCTTCGCCATATTGCTCTCTCCTATTATTGTGGACCGAGTTCCGCGTCCGGATTTCCGGACCCATCCCTCGGATTTTGTCGGGCCGCATCATACAGCATAGCTTCAGAGACAACAGCAAATCTTTTATTTTTCTTCGCCCGCGCGTCAATTAATGCCGATTCGAATCATGGCTCCACTTTCTAAGAAAGTCAGGAAGGATCAATATCAGGAAAAGCCTGCTGCAAATATGCGCGGACATCATGATTGAAACCCACCAGTCCTTTCCTGAGGACCGTCAATGACTTCTGTCCCAAAAGCCGAATGAACCGGGCGCATGTCGCTTCGGAGGGATCAATGAGAAGCCATTTACAGCGTTTATTGATATTAAAAGCTGTCATCATTTTTGATCTGGCCTGCGCATCTCCTTCCGGCAGCGAATACCCAATGATGACAATGCAATCAGCCTCACATAACCTCTCAAAGAATTTGCTCCACTGGGGCGAAAGCAGCTTGTAAAAGTCACCGCAATATTTATAGGCGCTGGGTTCTAAAATAACCGGTTGATCGGCGGAATTCGGATCTTTTGAATATTCGTTCCACTTCCGATTCAAATCACCCGAGGACGCGAAGCGCACATAAGTAAGCCTCCCATTTACCATCCACCAATTGATCCCGCCATGGAGTTTTAAAAAGAGATGCTTTGGCCATCCGCCGTACCAATTATCTATGGAGATAGCTAACGATGGATTGACCCTCGACCCCGGACCGGACCATGACTGCCAATACCAGAAGGAAGCGTCAAATACGCAGTCCCAATTAAAAGACGCCCACGTAACTTGTTCGAATTTCTCATCGCAGACTTGTATTAACGGATTCAGGTGCGCCGCCTTAGTCGACTTCCCCTCA
>JAAYDO010000193.1 GCA_012729225.1 Bacteroidales bacterium
CTATTAAATTTGCAGTCGTCATAGGAGTGAGTATTATTTGTATCTGTTTGATTTTCACCTATAAAGGTACAAAAAATATTTCACTCCTACAACTTTTCGGGCACTTTTCTTACGTCGAACTCACGTTAAGTAAAAGACACATCTCCGACAGAAAAAGTGAATTCAAGTTTTTTTCTTTTGATGATGACAACAAAAATATTCCTTACCTTTGCAATGTCTATCGAAAAGAGGTCTTCACTGATGACCCTTACAAGTCTTCACTGATGACGGAGGTCGGTCTTCACTGATGACAAGAAAAAGACTCAGAGAATACAATGGTTTTATAACTTACAAGTTACATTTTTCCTGTTCCACGCTCAGCAACCATATGGTAATTACTCACAAACCATATAGTATTTACTCATAAACCATATAGTATTCACTCATAAACCATATAGTAATTTGCCCACGAACCATATGGTCTGTAAGAAAGACGCATGGTTGTATAAAAGCGAAGAAGGGAAAATCGTTGAATCCTCTCACTAATTATTTGTTTTCTTCTTGAGCCTCCAATGCCCAGCATGCATTCCAACCTTCAACTCCATAGCATAGGCTTTACCACCATTGGCCTTCAAGTTATAGCCAATGTAGAAAGGAGTGAAGAACTTGGGATAATAACGAATGCCCACAGTCTCAAAGATGGGTGGTTCATATTTGGTTTGCACCCATCCATGCTGACGAAAAAGGAAAGTGCCGACCGACATGGCCAATGACAAGCGTTTGTAATACACCTCGTGATAGCCTGAAATAGTCAAAGTATGTTTGCTGTGAGGATAGGTGCGGTCCAGCCCCATCTCTTTTTCCACCAAAGGTGCTCGTCCTGTATATCCACCAAATGAATATTCCAGTCCCAGTCCTGAAGCATGCACCTGATTGTATCTGAACATAGGCACTAAAGACGTACTCCACACTGTGTGAAGCCCCAACTTACCATCATGGTATCTCGGATCGTCTTCCGGCAACACATCACGTCGCAAGAGCCATTCCTCATACATGGTTCTAAATCCCACAGTAGCATTGATGTCGAGATACATGTATGACTCAAAAGGTTCACGCCTGAAAGCACGCAATCGAGCCAACCTCTGCTCGAAAGTCAAACCATTATCAGACCCTGGTCGGTTCAGGTCACATCTACCCCTCAATGTCAAGCCAAAGGAGTTGCTGCCTTTATTGGGGCGATCTGTAGCACCATTAGACACATGCTTGAACTCAAAACCTATACTAAGTTCCGTTTCAGGAGTGATGCGATAGCCTGCAAATGCACCCAAACCAAAATAAATGGATAGATGCTGACCAATCATGTCGTTATCAACATTTGTGGCTGCATCATAAGGATTGGAACACAAGGTCAAGCCATTTTCAAGACCATAACCAAACGACCATTTCCTGTTGCGATAGATGTCACGACGAAAAGCAATGTAGGGAGTCCACACATACCCCACCCTTGACTGGTAAGGCGTGTTGCCTGTGTGAAGCCGCGTGTGGCTATAGTCAAGCAACTGAAATCCTGCTTCGAGAGTGGGAAATCCAAACACACGGTCATATACACTAATAGCAGAGTCGAGTGGGTTTGCCTGTGAATTCACAAACACACCATAAGAGCCTCCCCATCCTCTTTTCACTAATTTCTCATCACGCATCACAATATTCATAAGATGATTGATGCCCGCTCCACCACCTATTGAATAGAGAAAGTTGGAGATAGAGTCTTTTTCTTTCTCCTGATGAGAATACATAGCATCAGTATGATACGCATCCACACAATCAGTGCCATTTGCGTTCATCGACACAAAAGACACTGACATCATAATCCCTATAAGAAGCACTCTCTTCAAAAGTCCAGTCATGCAGTCTCTTTAGGATTACTCGGCAGAAAACTCCTTGATGCGTTGCTCTTCCTCCAATTTGCAGATGAGCAACGTATTATTCTTTTCTGCCACAATATAGCCATCCAAGCCCTGCACAACCACACGCTTCTCCTCTGTAGCATGCACTACACAGTTGCGTGTCTCATACAACTTGACGTTTTCCCCCACCACATTGTTGCCGTCCTTATCCACAGCAGCCAACGTGTGGAGCGATCCCCAAGTGCCCACATCACTCCAACCAAAGTCAGCAGGAAACACAAAGATTTCATCCGCTCTCTCCATTACAGCATAGTCGATAGAGATGTTCTCACAATCTGGATAAGCCTTGTTGATCATCTCTTGTTCCTTCTCCGTACCATAATAAGGCAACAGACCTTCAAAAATCTTTGAAACCTCTGGAGCATAAATGCGTAAAGCATTGACAATAGTTCCAACATTCCAGATAAAGATACCCGAGTTCCAGAAGAAATCATTCTTCTTCACATATTCTACTGCAGTCTCATAGTCTGGCTTTTCCTTGAAGGAGTCCACCCTGAAAATCTCCTTATTACGAAGGGAAGAAGACTGCATATCAGCCTGGATATAGCCATAACCCGTCTCCGGTCTGGTAGGTGTCATGCCCAGAGTGACAATAGCATCTGTCTCTTTGGTGAAATCAAGAGCAGAATGAACCACACGCTGGAACTCTATCACATCTGTCACCAAATGGTCAGAAGGTGTAATCACCAGATTCGCTTTCGGGTTCTTGGCCTTAATGCGCCAACTCACATAAGCAATGCAAGGAGCAGTGTTGCGTCGACAAGGTTCCAGCAAGATGTTTCCCTTGGGAATTTCTGGCAACTGTTCAGCCACTATGTCTGCATACTTTTCCGACGTCACCACCCACACATTCTCAGGCGCAATCAAGCCCTTGAAACGGTCGAACGTCATCTGAATAAAGGTACGACCTGTACCAAACACATCAATAAACTGCTTAGGGAAATCAGTTGTACTCATAGGCCAAAAACGACTGCCCACTCCACCTGCCATAATGACAAGGTTGTTATTCAGATTCGTGTTCACACTCATAATAGAAAAAGCATATTCTAATTTGTAAATCTTTTATCTTTTACTTATAAAAACCAAGTAGAATGTGCAAAGATAGCAAGTTTTTCATCACACCACACCTTTTTTCTCAAAAAAAAACATAAAAAGCTTTCCTTCTCCCCCAAAAAACATTACATTTGCCAATGTAAAGCATCAACCTATTCTTTCAACTACACAAATCTATTGCTATTAAAATGATACTCATCGCTGATAGCGGATCAACAAAGACCGCATGGTGTGTTCTCAGTGACACTCCCAAAACCATCTTTACGCAAGGCATTAATCCCTTCCAGCAAGAAGAAGAGCAGATTAGTTCCGTCTTGCAGTATGAACTGCTCCCACAACTGCTCCATCCCGAACAAATCACAGACATCTACTTCTATGGCGCAGGGTGCACGCCAGAAAAAGCACCACTCGTTCATCATGTGCTTCGTCAGGTGGTAAGTTACTCTGCCAACATTCAGGTGGAGAGCGACATGCTCGGAGCAGCACGTGGTCTCTGCGGTCAGCAACCTGGCATTGTTGCCATTTTGGGTACAGGCAGCAACACTTGCTATTTCGACGGACGAACACTTCGAGCAGGCGTACCAGCCTTAGGCTACATCTTGGGTGACGAAGGCAGTGGTGCTTACATTGGCAAGCGACTGATTGGCGACATCCTTAAACGACAGATGCCAGATGACATCCGCCAACTATTCCTCAACGAGACACATGAGACAGTGGCAAATATCATTCAGAATGTATATCGTGCACCTCTACCCAACCGCTATCTTGCCTCATTCAGCCCATTCTGCACACGCCACCGCGACCATCCTGCCATTCATGCACTCCTGATGGACTGTTTTCAGCAGTTCTTCCGTCGCAATATCGTTCCTATCACCAACGACCTTGCTTCTTCTGGCACATTCACAAGCAAGACCGTCCACTTTGTGGGAAGCATAGCACTCCACTATCGCACTGAAATCACCCAAGCAGCCAAAGACTACGGCTTCAATGTTGGCACGATTCTTCAGTCTCCACTTGAAGGACTCATACAATACCATAGAAAATAGAAAATCAAACAAGAGGGCGACTCTTTTCATCTGAGAAGAGTCGCCCTCTTGTTTGCATATAGTAGGTGGCTTATTTGCTGGAATCAATCAACCATTTCCCATCTATATTCAGGACATTGGCCTCCTCATTCTTGGCAGAACCATCACCATACTTCACGACATACATCACCTTGGCAGACTTTTCATCGTCACCCATCTCCACATTAGTAATCTCCACGCCTGTGATGCCCTTCTTCTTGTCAATATCCTTCGACATCTTATCACGAAGGAGATTCGCATAGCCCTCTTTTTCCTTTTCAGAAAGTCCCTTCTTGAAATAGAAGAGGTCTATAGCATCCTCATACTTGCCAGCCTGAAGATTAGATATATACTGCTCCACAACTCCTTCTGGAGTATTCTTCGAGCAAGACACAAAAGTGATAGCTAAAAGCGCAATAGCGAGAAAAGAAACAAATTTTTTCATTGTGATTTAGTTTTAAGTGGTTGAAAATATTGAATTAGTTTAGATTCTTGAATATCACATGGAAAGATACACTTGCGCTCCTTGCTGATGATGCTTGGCACTTCATGACGCTTTCCTCCACTAACATCCAGTCCTTGATGAAGATAAGCCTGCCACACCAACTCAGAGCAATAGAGCCGTGTGGTGTCAGAGAGGAGATAATCACTATCGAACTCCACCCGCTGCTCCACCTTGGTCAGCGCATAGCGAGCCGCCGCTTCAGCAATGCTATCCCCACAGCCCACTCTCATCCAAGCCCCTCTAACGGCTCGTTCGTAAGAGAAGAATGCAGTTAGAGACTCCAGTTTCACCCACTCAGGATGATTCCCCTCAGCCTCACCAGGAACCGCATGAACAACCATCCACTCAGAGGCGAGAGAGTCATAATGAAGGATGCCTATATGAGAATAGGAAGAGTTGCTCGACTCTGTAATCAAACGGCTTTCCGCCCCACAGCCACACCTCAACACCAGATCACCCTCACGAAAATCCTCTTGCCCTGTCACCACCACCTGTTCATGCCTGTCAAGACAAGCGTCAAGAAGCGTCACGCATACAATAGCAAGGGAAATGCGACCAATCAACGACAGACGAAGGCTCTTTTCCATATTCAATGGCAAATATAGTTTATTTTTATAATCACCACAACTTTCACATCAGTTTTTTTCCACATTCTCTCATCATTTAATTACTTCTGTTCGCTTTTTTACATCCATCATGGTAAGATATTGGAAGAGAATGTGTACCTTTGCAGAAGCATTGTTATAGGATTAGACGAAGGAAAAACTTATTTTCCATTTTACAGAAAGGCAAAAAGAAACATGGAACGGAAACAAGCAGACTTGAAAGATTACATCAGTGTGAGAGGTGCTCGGGTGAACAACCTGAAGAATATCGACGTGAAGATACCACACAACCAGTTCGTGGTGATTACTGGAGTGAGCGGCAGCGGCAAATCGTCATTGGCTTTCGACACACTGTATGCAGAAGGACAGAGACGCTATGTGGAGAGCCTCTCCACTTATGCGCGCCAGTTCATGGGTCGGCTGAAGAAACCCGAGTGCGACTTTATAGAAGGCATCTCACCAGCCATTGCCATTGAGCAAAAGGTAATCAGTCGCAACCCTCGTTCCACTGTAGGCACCAGCACAGAAATCTATGACTACCTAAGAATGCTCTATGCAAGAATAGGCAGAACCTACTCGCCTGTAAGCGGAGTGGAGGTGAAGAAGCACACAACCGATGACATCATCAAATACGTACTGAAGCACGAGGAAGGGATGAAGATGGTGGTGCTGACACCTCTTGTACTCAGAAATGGAAGAACACTGAAAGAGCAACTGGACATCTGCTATAAAACAGGCTACCAGCGCATAGAGATGAAAGACGAGGTGATGAGAATCACAGACCTGCTCACCTCCGAAGAGGAACTCACCGCCAAGCCTGGTGACATCAAGTTGGTGATAGACCGCATGAAGGTGGCAAACGAGAAGAGCACACTCAACCGACTGGTTGATTCGGCCAAGACAGCCATGTATGAAGGAGATGGAAAATGCATCGTGCGATTTGAGAATGGAGAAGAGAAAGTGTTTTCCATGAACTTCGATGCTGACGGCATTGAATTTGAAGAGCCCACAGACCAGATGTTCTCCTTCAACTCCCCTGTGGGTGCATGTCCCGAATGTGAGGGATATGGTCGCATCATTGGCATAGACGAGAGCCTGGTGATTCCTGATCCAGAACTGTCTGTTTACGACAATGCCGTAGCACCTTGGAGAGGAGAGAAGATGAGTGAATGGAAGAAATATTTTGTCCGAACCGCTGATAAATATGGATTTCCCGTATTCACACCTTACAGCCAACTGACACAAGAGCAGAAAGATTTCCTTTGGCACGGAGTGGAAGAGGTCAATGAATGGGGCAACCGCTCCATCTGCATCGACGAACTCTTCAAGATGCTGAGGGAAAATCAGTACAAGATACAATACCGGGTGATGCTGGCCCGCTACAGAGGCAAGACCGATTGCCCCACCTGTCATGGAAGACGTCTGAAGAAAGAGGCTGAATATGTGAAGATTGGAGGAAAGAGCATTTGCGACCTTTGCGACCTCTCTATCAGCGACCTGCATGAGTTCTTCAGAACACTGAAAGTGACAGAACACGAGGCCAAAGTAGCCAAACGCCTTTTGGCAGAAATCAAGAGTCGCTTGCAGTTCCTTATTGATGTGGGGCTCAGTTACCTGACCCTTTCCCGACTGAGCAGCACACTATCGGGCGGAGAAAGCCAACGCATCAACCTTGCCACCAGTTTGGGTTCGTCACTTGTGGGTAGCATGTATATTCTCGATGAGCCAAGTATTGGCCTGCACTCCCGCGACACCCACAGACTGATACGTGTGTTGAGAGCCTTGCAGAAGTTGGGAAACACTGTGATTGTGGTAGAGCATGACGAAGAAATCATGCGTGCAGCAGACTATCTCATCGACATAGGGCCTGACGCAGGAAGGCTGGGCGGTCAAATCATGTATGCTGGCGCACCCCTAAAAGTGGGTGAAAAGACAGACAAGAAAAAAGGACTCATCGGAGAGACCTCCCACACGATTGACTATTTGACTGGCAAGGAGACCATCGACACTCCACAGACTCGTCGTCCGTGGAACAACTACATCATGGTAAGAAATGCGAGGGCAAACAATCTGAAAGGTATTGATGTGAAGTTTCCTCTAAATGTGATGACCTGTGTAACAGGCGTGAGCGGAAGCGGAAAATCCACTTTGGTGAGAGACATTCTCTATAAAGCCATGAAACGGCAATTGGGGGAGACAGGCGACAAGCCTGGTCTGTTCTCCAAGTTGGAAGGCGACATCAACAGCATCAAGCATGTGGACTTTGTGGACCAAAACCCTATCGGCACCTCATCCCGCTCCAATCCCGTTACTTATATTGGCGCATGGGATGAAATCCGCAAACTCTTCTCCACCCAGCAACTTGCCAAACAAATGGGCTACACACCCGCCTACTTCTCCTTCAACACTGAAGGCGGACGATGCGAGGAGTGCAAAGGCGAAGGCTCTGTCACTGTGGAGATGCAGTTCATGAACGATGTCGTGCTGGAGTGTGAGGCATGTCATGGCAAACGTTTCAAGAGTGACATTCTGGAAGTGAAATACAAAGGAATGAACGCTTATGACATCATGGAAATGACCATCAACCAAGCAGTGGAGTTCTTTGAACAACACGGACAGAAACGCATTGTCAATAAGATGAAACCTCTACAAGAAGTGGGGCTTGGCTATATCAAGTTGGGGCAAACATCTTCCACCCTCTCAGGAGGCGAGAACCAGCGCATCAAGCTGGCATATTACCTAAGCCAGGAAAGAGCCACCCCTACCCTGTTCATCTTCGACGAGCCTACCACAGGACTGCATTTCCACGACATCAAGAAACTCTTGGATGCTTTCAATGCCCTGATAGCGAGAGGACACACCATTTTAATCATTGAGCACAATATGGATGTGATTAAATGCGCAGACCACATCATAGATATTGGTCCAGAAGGCGGACAGGCTGGAGGACGAATCGTGGCAGAAGGCACTCCCGAGGAAGTTGCTCAATGTGCATACAGCTATACAGGTCAATACCTACAGGACAAGATGAAGTGACGGCACTCTTTCCAAGGAAGACTTTCGTCCAATGAAACGACCGTACCCCCTTCCCCCCATTCTTCGGGGAGAGGAAAGAACAGCCTGTGTATGCGAGGAAGGAATCGTTGGTGTTCCCTATCATTTGGCACACCAAAAGATGGAAGCATTCTTCATCCGCCAACGCACAATGCTTCAAGTGCCAACGCACAATGCTTCAAGTGCCAACACACAATGCTTCAAGTGCTCATGAACAATGCTTCGATAGCCAACGAACCATGCGTGCGTTTTTGCCCCGACAGGCATCAAGTCTCTTTTAATTCATAAGCATTTGTTTGTGAATAAGATAAAGGTCCTTTTAGAGGCTCATAAAACTTCTTTCCCTTTCTTGGACGGGTCGCCCCACGACAAGGTTTGCCAGAATCGCCATGCCTTTCTTCCGCAGAAGGTCTTTCTCCTATGAATGCCTCATGAATTTTGACAAAAAAGGATGAAGGGAAGGAGCATGATTGCCAAGATGCACCAACAATCGCAACCAACTGTTTCATCTTCCGAATTCGTCAAACTCACGTTATAAATAATTAAAAGTGAAGTTTTTTTGACAGAATATCCTCGACTTTATGTTTTTTTCATTAACTTTGTACCCAAATCAAACTGTCCCCTAAAGGGGGTAACCTATGAAGCGACTCTTACTAATTATCATAACAACAGTGGGTGGTATCGTTGGATTGAATGCCCAAAACTTTGAAGAGTATTTCGAAGATGCCACCTTGAGACTTGATTACGTTTTTGCAGGCAACGTGAAAGAACAGCACATTTATCTGCAAGAAATGAAGAAGCAGGACAAGTGGGCTGGACGAAAAGGCAGGCTGTCAGAGATATTCCTTCTGGGCAATGGGCAAGTGACCGTGAAGGATCATGCCTCACAAAAGGTGATTTATGCCAACACTTTCTCCACTCTCTTTCAGGAATGGCTGCAATATGACGAAGCCAAGAAACTCAGCAGGTCGTTTGAGACTTCACACAATGTGCCTTTTCCCAAAAACACTGTGGATGTAACAGTCACATTGACCAATAATCACCATGCTGTGATTGCAGAGATGACCCACACGGTAGATCCTAAGGACATTCTCATCCGCAAGATAGGAGACAACGGCATTCCATTCCACTACGTGTGGAAAGGCAATCCTAATGGAGCATCCCTCACCACAACCAGAGAGTCCGAAGACCCATTCACCCCATCCAAATATGACCCATCTGCAAATGTGAATCTAACAGAGTGTGTGGATCTTGCCATTGTGGCTGAAGGATACACAGCATCTGAAATGGGGAAGTTTTATGCTGATTGTGAAAGGGCCGTGGAGGCACTCTTCACTTGGGAGCCTTTTCGGTCACTAAAGAACAGATTCAACATTGTGGCCGTTGCCGCTCCTTCAATGGAATCAGGCCCTTCTGTTCCCAGCAGAGGTCTTTGGAAAATGACTGCTACAGGAAGTCACTACGACACTTTCTACACAGATCGCTACCTCTTCTCTCAAGACATGCACAAGATCTACGACCTTCTCTCCGGAGTGCCCTTTGAGCATGTCATGGTGCTTGTAAACTCTGACACCTATGGAGGTGGCGGTATCTACAACCAACTGACCTATGCCACAAGTGACCACCCAACCTTCAAGGAGATTTTTGTGCATGAGTTTGGGCACAGCTACGGTGGATTGGGCGACGAGTATGCCTATGATGATATGGATTCGGAATGGTATCCTGCCGACACCGAGCCATGGGAGCCTAACCTCACCACACTCAAGGATTTCAACTCAAAGTGGGCTGACTTGATGCCGAAGAAGCAACCAATCCCCACCCCACTCAATCCTCAAGTACCCGACTATCGTCAAATAAACCCTAACGACACAAAAGCGATGAATGCCCTCAACAAGGCAACACAGGTAGTAGGAGTATTTGAGGGGGCTGGCTATCAGAGCAAAGGATGCTATCGCCCTGCTCAGGAATGCCGAATGAAAATCAATCAGGTGGAAGACTTCTGCCCTGTTTGTACCCGTGCCATCCGAGGCATTACCGATTTCAATACAGCAAAATAACTTTTGAGAGTTCTCTCTTTCCTTTTTGAACATAAACAAACTACAACGACTATGAGACTGAAACATTTATGCTTGACTTTGTGCATGGTTATGGGCTTAGCAACTTATGCGGCAAATAACAAAGAGACGGTTGCACAGGTGACTGATGCGGTAACACTGACAACAGATGTGGACTACATCATCACAGGCACCACTCCTTTTGCCACTTCTGGCAGGGTGAACATTACCAACACGGAGCATGCCGTATTGATTTTTTCCAATATCAAACCGAGCATGGTATTGAAAAACCACATGAACAACATCTTCATCAATGGCGAAAAGGCTGTGGATGGTGAGAACTGTCAAGTGAAGATGTATGGAAGAGGAACAATCGTGTTCCCTTATGGGAAAGACATACAGCCTCTGACCTGCTATACGGAGCAAAACTATGGAGGAGAGGCTTGCACGAACTACACAGAAGGTAGTTCTGGCGGTTTCATGAAGACACTGACCGCCACAACACTGAACAACAAGATTCGCTCCTTCAAGCTGAAGAGAGGTTATATGGTGACCTTTGCCATCGGCACCAGCGGCTGGGGATACAGCCGTGTGTTTGTGGCAGACCAGGAGGATCTGGAAGTGAACGAACTGCCTTCTATCCTCGACAACAGAATCTCTTCATACCGTATCTTCAAGTGGGTAAATGCCCACAAGGCAGGTCTTGCCAGCAATGGCGACTACAATGCCAACCAAGCACTCAACGCCTCTTGGTGCTATGACTGGGCTCAAGGCAACGAAAGCAATATGCCTGACACGGAATGGGTGCCCAACCATATCTATGAGGACTGGCCTACTGCTGCGACCTGTGGTAGTGTGACCGCTTCTTGCAATATGAAGACCAACAACGAGCCAGGCAACGCTGCTGATGACCATCCTCAGGATGTGGAGACGGTGTTGAACAACTGGCAGAATCTGATGCGCACAGGTATGCGCCTCTGCTCAGAGTCTTCTCATGATGGCTCAATGGCTCACCTCAAGGCTTTTATCGACTCTATTGATGCAAGAGGTTGGCGTTGCGACATGCTGGACCTGCACTGCTACTGGAGCGGTGGTTTTGACGAAGGCAACCTCAACTGGTATAGTGACACCTATGGAAATGGTCGCCCCATCTGGATTTCAGAATGGATCTGGGGTGCTTCATGGAATCGTAATGGGGCTTTTGCCAATGGTGTGAGTGACGAGCAAATACTCAACTCGACCAAAAATATCCTCAACCAACTCAATGCCAATCCACGTGTGGAACGTTATGCTTATTGGAATAGTGAGTCGAAAGCACATATCTATGAGGAGGGTCGTTTGACTGAACTTGGGAAGTTCTATGCTACCATGGAAGTAGGACAAGGATACAATGCTTCCATTCAAAAGATTCCTAATGACACAAGACTGGAAGTGATAGGCGATTTGACAAACTCCTATGACAACAAGAAAGGCACAGTGACACTCACTTGGACTGATCCGAATGGCGATTTGATGAACCAAATAGAAGTGAAATGCAAGAAACCAGGAAGTTTGAGATTTACCACAGTGGGCAGTGTAGAGCCAAAGGACAAGAACTCCGAAGGAGGTGTAAACTACACATTTACAGCTGAAGTGGGCGACCCTGGTGTCTATATATTCAAGATACAGGCGGTAGCACACAACAACAAGACACTTGAGAGCAAGGAAACAACTGTTGATGTTGCTCCTGCTCAAGGCACTGACGCCTATCAGTTTGGCACACCAATCATCAACTCAACAGATGTCAATGAGATCTACTATTCTGAGTCATTAAATGTGGGAACTGCTGGTGACATCTGCTTGTTCATGGGTTCTTTGAGCAATAAGAATGCAGACTTCTATGCAGGCAATGTGGTTGGTAAGACAAGTCGCGCAGGCTATTTTACCTATCAACTTCTTCCTTGGAAGAGCAACAAGGGAAGCATCACCGAGAATGAGGACATTCCTTTCCTCTCGCTTCCTATTGGCAACTATAACTTTGGCGGCCTTGATTGCGAAGTGGGACAGACCAGATCAAAGACAGCCATATCAAACCTGTGGACAGATGTGGCTGAAGTGACTTTCACACAGGCTTTCCCAGAAGGTGTCACTCCTGTGATTCTGGCTGAAATCAAAAATCCAACCACCACAACTCAGGCTCTATGCGTGAGGGTGTTTGATGTGACCAACACTGGTTTTAAGTTCATCATCTATCCAGAGGCGGCTTCAGGAGACCGTGTTCCACGTGCTCAGACCATTTCTTATCTTGCCATCACCCCTGGCTTGGGCTGTATGAACACAGACAACCCGACACTTATTGCAGCAGGAATGGGGCTTGACAATCAAATCTATGGAACGATTGCACAAAGTAACACGTTTGTTGATTCAAACGAGGAGCCTTTGTCTTTCTATCAGCCAACCATCCTCACCGCCTTGCAGACAAATAATTACCCTGGCACTTGTATGCTTCGCCGTACCAATGCAACTAAATATGAGAATGGTGTCACATGGACTACTGGCGTGAGGGTGAAGCGCATCATGGAAAGCGAACTGACCATTGATGGCAACAAAATACCCAAGACCACTTCCGATGAGGCTTATCAAGACAAGTTGGGTTGGGTGGTTATTGCCAACTACAAGGAAGGTGGCTCTCTGCCTACAGCCATTCACGACATGAGCGTCAGCCAACTTCATCCTTACATCAGCAACAGACGCATTGTGATGGAAGGGGCTTCCTTTGACGTGTACAGCATCAATGGTGT
The DNA here is from genome assembly GCA_012729225.1 of Bacteroidales bacterium. Taxonomy (GTDB): domain Bacteria; phylum Bacteroidota; class Bacteroidia; order Bacteroidales; family Bacteroidaceae; genus Minthosoma. Next base: position 13,062 of record JAAYDO010000193.1, read on the forward strand.
GAAGATGTCTGCTGATACCACTCTCGAACCAGGCATTTACATCGTAAAGGCTCAAGGTAAATCATTCAAAGTGCTTGTGAAATAAGCACGTGTTAAAACGATAAGAAAACCATAGATGAGCATGAACTTGTAGAAAACACTTTCTATCCATCACTCATCACTAAAACCCTTCTATGATGGCTACTCCTCATATTTCTGCCGAAAAAGGCGCATTCGCCAAGACTGTGCTCATGCCTGGCGATCCTCTCAGAGCAAAATTTATTGCAGAGACATTTCTCACAGACTCCCAACTCGTTACTTCTGTGCGCAACGTATTGGGCTACACGGGTCTTTATAAGGGAAAGAAAGTATCGGTCATGGCAAGCGGAATGGGCATGCCAAGTATCGGTATCTATTCCTATGAACTATTCAGTTTCTATGATGTGGAAAACATTATCCGTATTGGTTCGGCAGGCAGTTACCGTGATTGGCTGAACGTGATGGATGTGACATTGGCCGAAAGTGCTGTAAGCGATTCCTCTTTTGCCAAGATACAAGGAGGCGTGAACGATCCTTGCATCAAGCCCGATGCTCACATCAATGAAGTAATCAAGCAAAAAGCGGAAGAACAAGGAACGAACCTCAAGATGAGTGTGGTACACTCCAGCGATGTGTTCTATTCAGACCCTTCACAAGGCACATGGAAAGACATTGCTGAGCGTACCGGTTCTGACTGTGTGGAAATGGAAAGCTTTGCCCTCTTCCACAATGCCAACATGTTGGGCAAGCATGCAGCATGTCTTCTCACCATCAGCGATTCCTTTGTCAGTCATGTGGAACTCACATCTGAGCAACGCCAGAATTCTTTCACGGAAATGATGAAACTGGCACTTGAGACTGCCATCAGTTTATAACTACTCATTATTAACTATATTGAAATGAAAAAACTATTACTAACAAATCTACTGTTGATGCTTGCCATCTGCTTGCAGGCACAAACAGGTATTGACAAGACCTCGCTCATAACCAATCCCAACTTTGAGAATGGCAACAGCGGATGGATCACCGAGAGTTTGCAGACGCAAGGCAACGATGCCTTTTCCCAAAAGGCTGGCAACACCTATATGGAGAAATGGGTAAGTTCTGGCAATAGCGTAGGAAATGCCAAGGCTTATCAAAAGATTACGGGACTTCCCGCAAGTAAATATCAACTGACCGCAGGTGCTCAGAATCTTGACCAGAACAATACTTCCAGAAATTGCACAGGCGCAAGTATCTATGCAGGTGACGCTAAGACCACTGTCTATACTCCTGCTGACTACACCGTTTCTTTTGTCTGCATATCAGGAGAAGCAGAGATTGGTTTTGAAGCCATCAATGCCTCTGGCAACTGGATTGCATTTGACAACTTCCGTCTTTCCCTCATGGAGGAATATGGTGCGGAGCAGATGCTTCCTTTCTTGAAAGAGAAATTGACCGAGATTGAAAAAGAGTATGACGAAACCAAGAATGGCGCAGAAGAATTCAAGGCAGCACTTGATAAGGCAAGACTATTAGCCAATAACAATGAGGCTACCTCTACCGAGATCATGAATGAGATGGCTGCCCTCGAACAATCAGCCTTTGCATTTAAGGTTGCCAATGGCACTACTCCATCAGGTACAGCCCCCGAGGTGACCAGCACCAACCACTTTGTGGCAACAGGTGCAACAGAAGCACTTGTTCGTGCCAACACCAAAGGTAGCAATATCCTTGAGCGTGGAGTTTGCTGGAGCACAGAACGCAATCCTACTGTGCTGAATGAGCGCACCACCAAATCTTTCTCTTTGAATGGAACGATTTTCCATATCAAAGGACTGCAACCAGCCACGGTTTACTATGTTCGTCCATACGTGATGAATAAGACTTATCAGGTGGCTTATGGTGATGAGGTGAAGATCGTCACTCATCCCAAAGGCACTTGCACCAGTTCGTGGAATGAGGGTGCACCAGATGCTGCTGCCAACACACGTTGTCGTGAAGCCATCAAGCAGACCATCGATTACTTCAATGAGTGGACTGGCATTCAGGGCTTCCACCTTTCAGGTAACTATGGAGCAGGGACTCCCACAGCAGACTGTTCTTATGGAGGCTGGATGCGTATCGGTCCTAATGCTGCCTATCAGGCTATTGGCACGGTGCTCCATGAGACCGGTCACGGTGTAGGTGTAGGCACAAGTAGCAGATGGTGGGACACGAATGTGCATGATTGGAAATGGTTTGGCAGAGAGGCTAACAATGTTTATCATTTCCTTGAGAATAAATATAATGATGAAGAATATGTCCTTGTGGGCGATGGCACACACGGATGGGGACAGAAGGCCACCTACGACTGGTTTGTGAATGGTGCAGATAAGGATACTCACCAGGAACTCCAATACATTGGTGGTATGTGTCTCCTGTACGGTCTCTTCATAGACGGTCTTTGCCCTACAGCCTCAGACCCTAATGGTATCTCTGGCTATACTTATAACTTTGATGATGCCAAGAAATACTATATCATGTGCAAGGACAGTGAACATGGTTTGGGCGAAGGCCTGCTCTTTCAGAAAGATTCCAGAACTGCAGGCTGGAAGCCATTCCTCACAGGTGCAGTGGTGGAAGATGATGCAGCCTGGTATATGGAGTTTGACGCTCAAGAAAGTCGCTACTTCTTCAAGAACGCTTCCACAGGTTACTATCTCACCCACCCTACTACGGGCAATCTTTCAGTTAAGTCTATCAGAACATCTCCAGGCGTGACAGAGCAGTTCCAACTCATGCCTGACAGGACAGATGTGACCATCGAACTTGCCGGCAAAAGTTTGAAAACACATGGATTCTGGTTCACTTGGTATGCCGATGGCAACAAATCCATGACTGCTGCCGACTATTCCAGCAGACGAGAGATAGGGAGCATCACTCAAACAAACTTTGACTATACTGATGCTGCAACTATTCAGCAATGGATTATTCTCAGTGAGGACGAGTTGGCTGACTATCAAGCCCAGGCCATCGCTACAGGAGTAAAGGATCTCTCATCACAAAGCACCACAGAAAGCAAAGACGTCAAAGGCATCTATGCTCCCAATGGCACACAACTACAAAGCGTTCAGAAAGGTGTGAACATCGTCAAATATGGTGATGGACAAGCAAAGAAACTTTATGTGAAATAATCAAGAAAGAGAATCTTCTCTATGGAAGGAGATGACCTCTCATGGTGTGGAGAAGAGACTCTTCAATATATATGAAACAACAGAAACTCTTCATACTGATGGCATACGCACTTTTGTGTATGCCATCTTTTGCTACAAAGACTGCCGACCAATGGCCTGATGGAAAAGAAATGAGCGAGTGGTTTCGCCAAGCAGACTCTGTGAATGTAAAGAATTTAGGCAAAGCCTATCTCATCACAGACTATGGCGTGGTGAATGACGGGCAACTTCACACCACTGAGATGCAAGTACTCATCGACAAGGTGGCAAGCGAAGGCGGCGGTGTTGTAGTTGTGCCAGAAGGCATCTACAAGACAGGAGCACTCTTCTTCAAGCAAGGCGTGCATCTTCATCTATATGAGGGGGCAATCCTCATGGGTAGCAATGACCCAAGCGATTACCCTTTGGTCGAAACACGCATTGAGGGTGAAAGTTGCCTTTACTTCTCTGCACTCATCAATGCCGATGGATTGGATGGCTTTACCATCTCTGGCAAGGGGGTGATTGATGGCAATGGAACGACCTTTTGGAAGCATTTCTGGGAACGCAGAAAATGGAATCCACAATGCACCAACAAGGATGAACAGCGGCCACGTCTCATCTATGTGAGCAACTGTAAGAATGTACAGATAGAGGGAGTGAAACTACAGAACTCCGCTTTCTGGACTACACATATATATAATAGTGAAAACATAAAACTTCTACGTCTTCACATCTATTCGCCAGTCCAGCCTGTCAAAGCACCCAGCACAGATGCCATCGACCTTGATGTGGTTAAGAATGTATTGGTCAGAAATTGCTATATGAGCGTGAACGATGATGCTATAGCCATCAAGGGAGGCAAAGGTCCTTATGCCGATTACTGGCGGAATCCTTATCCCGACATTGACATCCATCAGTTTCCAGAGATGATTGGCAGTGGAGGCAATGAGAACATCCTCATAGAGGACTGCGAATACGGGTTCTGCCATGGCTGCCTCACTCTGGGTAGCGAATCTGTTTATAATCACAACATTGTGCTTCGACGCATCAAAGTGACAGAAGCCAACAACCTTCTTTGGCTCAAGATGCGTCCCGACACACCCCAGACCTACGAGTATGTGACAGTGGAAGACATTGTTGGAAATGCAAAGAACTTTATCCTTGTAGCACCCTGGAAACAGTTTTATGATTTAAAGGGGAGAGAAAGCATGCCCATGTCCTACTGTAGCCACATCACCATGCGTAACATCACCTTCGACTGTGATGTCTTTTTCAATGTGAAGAAACAGGACGATCAATACCGCCTAAGCAACTTTACTTTCAAAAATCTAAGCATTCAAGCCCTAAACATTGAATTTAATCGTGAATTTATAGAAAATTTCACAGTCAAGAATGTGAAAGCCAAAAAAAAGCAGTAACTTTGCGCCTTGAAAACTAAGAATATATGGATTGGTTGATTGAATTGTTCATGACAGGCGGAGGTGTGGCTCATACCGTGATGCTTTTCGCCATTGTTATCTCGCTGGGTGTATTTTTAGGGAATAAAATCAAAGTGAAGGGTATCACCCTTGGTGTCACTTGGATTCTCTTTGTTGGCATCTTGGCTGGTGATCTTCTGGCACGTGGAGGCATTGAAGAGAATGCCACCGTCATCAATTTTATTCAAGACTTCGGTCTGATACTTTTTGTATTCAGCATCGGTCTTCAGGTCGGTCCATCCTTCTTCACTTCCCTCAAGCAAGGAGGTCTGAAAGCCAATGGTGTGGCTGCAGGCATCATCATGTTGAATATTGTCGTGATGCTTGCACTCTACTACGGACTTCGCAATATCATCCCAGCCGTCAATGACCTCCCTATGATGGTTGGAACTCTCTGTGGTGCTGTCACCAACACTCCAGGTCTTGGTGCTGCCAATGCCGCTCTTGAGCAGATCAACCACATTCATCCATTTGAAAATGGCATCCCCATGATTGCCAACGGATATGCATGCGCCTATCCTCTTGCAGTGGTAGGTATCATTCTCAGCATCATCTTCGTTCGTATTATTTTCAAAGTCGATCTTCAGAAAGAACTTGATCATTTCAACAAAAGAAATAACAAAGAAGCGGTCAAGCCTCATCTCATGACTGTCAAAGTGTTCAATCCTGCCATTGCAGGAAAGACCATCTTTCAGGTGAGAGGCTTTATCGGACGCGGCTTCGTTTGTTCACGCATTCTCCACGAAGGCCATGTAGAAGCCCCCAACAGGGAGACGCTTCTCAATGTGGACGACAAACTCTACATCGTTTGTGCAGAAGAAGATGCGGATGCCATCATCGCCTTTATTGGTCCAGAAGTGCAGGTTGAATGGGACGAGCAGGATGTGCCAATGGCTTCTAAGAAATTCACTGTAACCAGAGAAGACCTGAATGGCAAGACACTGGGCAGCCTACACCCAAGTTCCATGTATGGAGTAAATGTCACTCGTGTATTCCGTTCAGGCATTGAACTCTTTGCAAGTCCAAGCATCATTCTTCAGGTGGGAGACATCCTTACAGTTGTAGGTCCAGAAGATGCTGTGGATAGATTTGCCAACATCATAGGAGATAAAAAGCAACAGCTCGACAAGCCCAACCTCCTCACACTCTTTCTCGGCATCAGCTTCGGTATTATCTTTGGCATGTTGCCCATAGAGATTCCAGGCATGTCTGTACCCATCAAACTGGGCATGGCAGGAGGTCCACTGATCATCGCTATTCTATTAGGCCGCTTCGGCTATAAGATTAAGTTGGTCGCCTACACAACTAACTCCGCCTCTTTAATGATAAGAGACATAGGTCTTGTACTCTTCCTTGCCAGTGTGGGAATCAAGGCTGGTGGAAACTTTGTCGATACTGTGCTTAATGGTGGTATTCATTATGTATGGATGGGTTTCCTTATTACCGTAATCCCATTGATCGTCATGGGCATCTTTGCTCGCATGAAGTGGAATACCAACTACTTCCTTCTCATGGGTATCATGAGTGGTGCTACAACCGACCCACCAGCATTGGCTTTCTCCACTGCTTATGCTAACAACGGCATTCCATCAGTAGGATACTCAACGGTTTATCCACTTTCCATGTTCCTGCGCATCATCACAGCACAGGTCATCATCCTTCTCTTATGCAGCTAACAATAAACGACATACTCAATTATCTTTTGCAGTCAGCAGACTTACCCCTGTTGGCTGCATTTGCACTTGGCATATTGGTGGCACTCAACCCTTGTCAGTTGGCCATCAGCATCTCAGCCTTGGCTTACGAATACCGCAATGGCAAGAATTTTATTGATGGTTTGGTGTATGCCTCTGGACGCACCCTCACCTACACCATCCTCGGCTGGATCACCATGTGCCTCATTGGTGGAGGCAGCAATATAAAATGTCTGCAAAGCATCCTTTCTAAAGCAGAAGTTATAGTGCCATATGTACTAATCATCATTGGCATATTCTTTCTCTACAGAGCCTTTCATCTTCATCACCACAATGACGATTGCCACAACAACAAGCGTATTATTAAACGTAGTGGTCCACTTGGTTCTCTCATATTAGGAATGTCTTTGGCTTTGGCATTCTGTCCTGAGAGCGCCATATTCTATTTTGGCATGATGATTCCCCTCAGCATCACCAGTAATGTGGGTGCACTCATTCCCCTCGTGTTTGGCCTTTCTGCAAGTATTCCCGTTATTGTCATAGCGTGGATCATGCAAAAGGCTGTAAATGGTGCTGAAAAGTTAAGCCATAGTTTTGAGCACTTCCAGCAATGGTTGAATGGCATCACAGGAGTCTTGTTTCTTCTCATTGCCATCCTGCTTTTCTGTGAATAAACATGAATAATCCACAGAATTAAAGAAGTTTAATAGAAAAAAGTTTTATTGAATGGTATATTTGTGCTATTTTCGCAAATTAAACATTCCATTCAATCATCTGAAAACGCCATCCACAAAATGACAGAAGAAGAAAAACAGCATGACCGAGATGAGTTCTCCAGCAAAAGCGTCGGGCAACTGTCGAGTGAACTGCTTCGCCTCATCCTTGTTCTGACATGGCGCATCCTTGTGTGGCTCTTCAAGAAACTGCTCAAGGGGGTGCTATGGTTCATGCAGGCATGTGAGGATGGATGGATAAGACTCAATAACTGGTGGCACGACAACGACACGCAGGAGAAAGTAGCCAAGACAAAAGCATGGATCAAACAAGCCGCTCGTACTTTCGCACAATGGTGTGTCATCGCAGCAAAAGCCACAGCCCACGGTATCGTTGTCGGCTCACTTTTTACATGGAAATGCATCAAGATTGGTGCAAAAATCACACTGAGAGGTATCATTCTTGCAGCCAAAGCCACCGCACATGGCATTACCCATCTGCGTCCCACCCTTAAGAAACTGGTACAACTCATCATACAGGGTTTCAAGTCATTTGTGCTTTGGCTCAAACATTGCAAACGAAGCATGCGTTATTCACACATCATGCGCAGGCGTCGCTATCAGACCTTCCGACGAAATGGTGGTATAAAGGGTTGGATGGCAAACACCTCCAAGAACATGCAAAAGAGCATTGTCATGTTTATGGAAGAAGACCAAGACGAGGCAACACCCGAAGCCGTCACCGAAGATGACATCATGGAGGAAGCGATGGAAGAAGGGGCAAATAACGGTAAAAAGTCCATGAAGCTAGGAAAGACCTTCATGTCACACGCCAAGAATTTCATGGACGTGGAATAGGTGAATCACACGAGTGCTTTTTCAAGGTTGCAATGCTATAAAACCCTCCAAGATGCGCACACACTAACATATAACTTTCTTTATACAGAAATCACCGTATCCTCATTCTTTATGTAAGAAGTTTCACCTATTCAGAGCATAACAAGCATTGAAAATATAAAAATGTTCAATTTCCATCAAAAAAAACAATCTATTTAGTAATGGAACAAAAAAAAAGTTGTACTTTTGCCATGTAAACTGAGAAGACACGACTAAAACAACATCGCCAAGATGCCTAATCAGTGTGTCAAGAAAAAAGAAACAACTAAAAATAAAGATAAACTATGGAATTAAAGAAATCCAAGAAAGCAGACCTCGAGAGCACGAAAGGCACGGGCTTACTCATCGGCTACATTGTAGCCCTTGCTGTGATGTTCGCTTGCTTTGAGTTCACTACTCGTACCTATGCTGAGACTGATGTGGTTTACGCAATGCCAAGCTACGTAAGCGAGGAAGAAGTTGTTCCTATCACTCAGCCTATCTTCACTGCCGCTCCACCTCCACCAGCAGAGACTCCTGCTGTGGCAGACATTCTTGACATTGTGGACAACAACACAGACATTGAAGAAGAGACCATTCAATCCTCCGAGGACACACACGAAGCGCAGTCTGGTCCATCAGCACCAGTACACACAGGCGCTATAATTGCACCTGGTCCTATAGCAGAGGATGGTGACGAAGGAGAGATCTTCGAGGTGGCAGAGACTGCTCCTACATTCCCTGGTGGTGAGGAAGCCCTGATGAAGTGGCTTCAAAAGAACCTGAAATATCCTGCAGATGCACAGGACAATGGCGTTCAAGGTCGTGTTTTAGTACAATTTGTGGTTAATAAGGACGGTTCTATTGTAGATCCCAAAGTCGTTAAATCCGCAGACCCATCACTGGACAAAGAGGCTATGCGCGTAGTGAGGGCTATGCCGAAGTGGAAGCCAGGACAGCAGCGTGGAAAGACAGTCCGCGTGCGTTACACTCTTCCTGTCATCTTCCGTCTGGGCTAAACACACCACATATCGTGACACATAATACCGCACAACATGAAACTGCTGTGCGGTATTTTTTTACCTCACGCCATCCATTTAAACTCACACATTATATATATATTATGTACACCATTGCTGAACTCACCAATATGATCAGTACAGAGATTGGACAAATTCGCTACAAAGCCCAACCAGCCAACCTCTATACCCCCATCCAGTACATTCTTTCCATCGGAGGAAAGCGTGTCCGTCCTCTCCTCATGCTCATGGGCTACAATCTATACAAGGAAGATGTAAGCACCATTATCCCTAACGCTTTGGCACTGGAAACCTATCACAACTTCACCCTACTCCATGATGACCTCATGGACAAGAGCGACATGCGACGAGGACATGCCACCGTCCACAAAAAGTGGAATGAGAACACAGCCATCCTTTCTGGTGACACCATGCTCATCATGGCTTATCAACTCTTTAACCAAGGAGTGGAAAACAACGAAGCACGAACAGCCTTCATAGAGGCAACAATTGGTGTTTGTGAAGGTCAGCAATTCGACATCGACTTTGAAACTCGCAATGATGTGACTGAGGCAGAATACATGGAGATGATTCGCCTCAAGACTTCCCTACTTCTGGGCTATGCACTCAAGATTGGTGCCATCTTAGGTGGAGCAAGCACAGAAGACATTCATCATCTCTATGAGTTTGGCGAGAAGATGGGACTTGCCTTCCAGTTGCAAGACGACCTACTCGATGTGTATGGCGACCCTAAGAAATTTCAGAAGAAACTCGGGGGCGACATCATCGACAATAAGAAGACCTTCATGCTTATCAATGCCTTTCTGCGTGCAGACCAGAAGCAGCGTGAAGAACTCCACCATTGGGTCAATTCCACTTCATGCAACGAGGAAGAGAAGATTGCCGCAGTCACACATTTATATAATGTATTGGGTATTGACCAACTTGCCAAACAGAAGATAGAGGAACTCTTTGCTGTAGCACTCCAGAGCCTCGACAAGGTTCAGGTGGCAGAAGAGAAGAAAGCGCAACTGCATGCCTTTGCCAACCAACTTCTCGAACGCAAATACTAAAGATGATGCAGGAAACTTCCAAGAGTTTCAACCGACACACATATATCGAAGCAACATACTTAGATACGCCATACCATAACATGATCGACACGCATTCACATCTTGACGAAGAAGAGTTCGCAGAAGACCTTGAAGAGGTCATCCTGCGAGCCAAAGACGCAGGCGTCAATCACATTCTCGTGCCAGGCATCTGTCTCAAAGACACGCCACACCTACTCGATGTGTGCCGTTCACACCCTGGCTACCTATTCCCTATGATTGGTCTGCATCCCGAAAACATCATGGACGAGGATTACCATACAGTCCTCCACCAACTTGAGAATCTCCTGGTAGAGAACATGGATGCCAAAACATGCCCCACCATTGCCATAGGCGAGGTAGGCATAGACCTCTATTGGGATGACACACATCGCACCGAACAGTTGGAAGTATTTGAGCACCAGATTAAATGGGCAGAAAAATACAAACTTCCACTCATCATCCATTCCCGCAATGCACATAGCGAACTCATGGAAATCATGGAGCGTCATCGCAGCAGCAACCTCACAGGAATCTTCCATTGCTTTACAGGCAACGAAGACGAAGCCCGCGAGCTCCTCACCTTCCCTGGATTCATGCTCGGCATTGGCGGTGTGCTCACCTTCAAGAATTCCACATTGAGAGAAGTGGTCAAGAAAGCCATTCCACTCTCAAGAATTGTGCTTGAGACAGATGCTCCCTACATGTCACCAGTTCCCCACCGAAGCAAAAGAAACGAGAGCGCACATGTCAGATTAGTAGCAGAAAAACTCGCTGAGATATACGAATGTGAATTTGACAACATTGTGCTTCAAACAACGTCAAATGCGTTACAAGTATTTAAAAAACTGACTTTTTTCGATAAAAAATGAAAGTTTCCAGCCAATTACAATTATTGGTAAAAAAAAAATAACTATTTTTGTCCCAAATTATGTGTACAGTTTCCGTCAATCAGGAAAAAGGCACATCAACCGGCAGGGCTTATACCCCGACTTTGACCAAAAAGGAGAGATGCTCGAGTGGCTGAAGAGGCACGCCTGGAAAGCGTGTATACGTCAAAAGCGTATCGGGGGTTCGAATCCCCCTCTCTCCGCATACAACCGATAGACCAAAACAAGCAATAAATAAAACAAGCAATAAACAAAATCAAATAAATTATTGATCTTAAAATTTTCAACACAATGAAAAAAATTTTTGCTATCATTGCATTGATGGGTGTGTTCACATTAAGCACACAGAATGTTTTTGCTCAGGACGAAGTTGCCGATACAGCAGCAACTGAGCAGACTGATTTAGTAGCCACAGATTCAGCATCCGTTGATTCAGCAGCAGTGGCAGTTGATGAAGAACCTGCTGTTGCAGAACCAGTTGAGACTGGCATGTACAAGACCATCAAGACTAAGTTCATCGAAGGTAGTGCAGGCTTCATGGCTCTCGTAGCTATCGCATTGGTTCTCGGTCTTGCTTTCTGCATCGAGCGTATCATCTACCTCGCTCTCTCTAAGGTGAACACAGTGAAGTTCGTAAACGACATCGAAGATGCCCTCATCAACAAGAATGACCTTGAGAAGGCAAAGGATATTGCACGTAACACTCGCGGTCCTATCGCTTCAATCTACTATCAGGGTCTGATCCGTCTCAATGATGGTACTGACGCAGTTGAGAAGTCTGTTGTTGCATACGGAGCGGTTCAGGCTTCCAAACTCGAAAGCGGTTGCTCTTGGATCACACTCTTTATCGCTATGGCACCATCTCTCGGATTCTTGGGTACTGTGATTGGTATGGTCATGGCATTCGACAATATTCAGGCAGCAGGTGATATTAGCCCTACAGTCGTTGCAGGCGGTATGAAGGTGGCTCTTTTGACTACCATCTTCGGTATTGTCGTTGCTCTCATCCTTCAGGTATTCTACAACTACATTCTTGCTGAAATCGAAGGTCTTACCGCTAAGATGGAAGACGCTACAATTTCTCTCCTTGACATTGTTGCTAAGTACAACAACAAGAAGTAATTAGAGAACTGAGGACATCCAAACATCCCTGCGATGTAGTCCCTTGGATTCAATCCAAATCATTCACTATTAAAAAGGAGAAAAAACAATGAATAACATACAAGTAGTAAGCGCACAGGACAAGGTGGAGAAAATCTCCAAGATCACATTGTGGGTGCTCGTTGGCATCAGCATTCTGATCACCATCCTCTTCGCTTTGATCAACTTTGATAGACCATACGAGGACAATCCAGACATGGTCGATCCACAGCTCACAGACCTTCTCATCGTCTGGACTTACATCCTTATCGCATCTGCTGCCATCTCAACAGTAGGCGCTGCTATCTATGGCTACATAAGCGGTGGCAACAAGTCTAAGAACGAAGACATCGGTCTTGCAAGCAAGGCTGGCGTGATTGCTTGGGGCACATTCCTCGTAGGCATAGTAGCAGGTCTTATTGCTGGTATCGCCAACAAAGACGAAATGCTCATCTACAACACCAACGACCAAGCTACACCAAGTGAACTCATCATTACTGACACATCAATGATTGCAATCATCGTATTGACCGTGGTTTCAGTCATCGTGACAGCATATAGCATGGTTTCAAACAAGAAATAAACCCTTTAACTCAGAGCAAATAATATGGGAAAGAAAAGAAAGATGCCGGGACTGAACACCAGTTCTACAGCCGATATCTCATTCATGTTGCTCATCTTCTTCCTTGTCACAACATCTATGGACACCGACCAGGGCTTGGCACGCAGTTTGCCTAAACCACCTGAGGACGACCAGAAGAATATTGAACTCAAGATCAAGGAACGTAACATTCTCAACATCCGTATCAATAAAGACAACTACGTGATGGTAGGCAATGACTACGCAAGCCTTGCAGACATTAAGGAGAGAGCGAAAGAGTTTATCAAGAATGCGGACAACAAGCCAAATCTGCCAGAACTCAAACCAAAGTTCATCAAGGAACTTGGCAAGAACGTTATGATTACAAAAGAGCATGTCATTTCCGTTCAGACAGACCGCGGTACAAGTTATGGAGTCTATTTCGCTGTGCAGGACGCACTTGTGACAGCTTATAACGAGCTCCGCGATGAGGCAGCAAAGGAATACTTCTCTAAGAAGAAGTTTGAATTCTGTACCCCAGACGAGCAGAAGGCTATCCGTGAGATTTACCCACAGAAGATATCTGAGGCTGAACCTAAGAAATATGGAGGACAACAATAATGAGTAGATTTAACAAAAATGGTGGCAGAGAAATGCCAGAGATGAACACCTCATCTCTTCCTGACTTGATTTTCACCATCCTGTTCTTCTTCATGATGGTTACCTCCATGCGTGAAGTCACCTTAATGGTGAAGTTCGACAAGCCTACAGGTACTCAGCTTGAGAAGTTGGCACGTAAGTCAAGTACCTCATTCATCTACATTGGCCGTCCAACAGAAGCACTCAGAGGACAGTATGGTACAGGACACCGTATCCAGATCAACGATCGCTATGTTGAAGCTCCTGAAATTCATGACTTCGTTTATGCAGAACGTGACGAGCTGGCAGAGGCAGACAAGCCTTTCTATACAGTATCCGTCAAGGCTGACCATAACACCCCTATGGGTATCATTACAGACGTGAAGCAGGTGATGCGTAAAGCGTATGCACTCAAGATGATGTACTCTGCCAACAAGCAGCAATAAGCACATCATATCAATATGACAAAAGAGCGACTCTCTACGAGGGTCGCTCTTTTCTGTTTCCTGTGGCTCAAGAACAGGCAGTTTTCAATTCACAAATGCCCAATCATCTCTTATTCAGCCCTACTATTCACATAGTGGATAGCCTCCATAAAGCGACCGATCACTTCTGGCTTGCCTGTATGCTTACCCTTATCCTCCGAAATCTTGCAAGTGTCATTATAGAAAGGCCATGACTCCGTAATCTTGACAGCGACCAGTTTAATAACGATGTTCATAGGCTTGACATCAGCAAAGTCATTTGTGAAATGAGTGCCAATACCAAAGGAAGGCTGTACCTTATCAGCCGCATATCTATGAATCTTGATGGCACGATCCGTGTCGAGCGCATTTGAGAAAATCACCTGCTTCGTCTTCGGATCAATGCCCAGCGAACGATACTTATCCACAATCATATCCAACTGCTCATAGTTGTCGCCCGAGTCTATACGCATCCCCTTAAAGAGATTGGCAAAGTCTTCCGAAAAGTTATATGAAAAGATACTCCAACCATAAGAGTCGTAGAGATAAGTGCCCAGCGCACCCCTAAACGTGGTTCTCCATGCCTCCATCGCCAAATGATTAGCCATCTGAGGACCAAACATGCCACCAATGGCACACACAAACTCATGAGCCATCGTCCCCACAGGGGTGAGGTCATACTTCATGGCCAGATAGACATTGCTCGTACCCACAAAACGCCCTGACCAAGCACGGGACTTCTGGCAGTCACTCATGGCTCTCACCACCGTCTCTTCTGCTTCAAACGAAGCACGCCTTCTCGTGCCAAAGTCACTATACACACATCCTGCGTCGAGCAGACGCTCTGCCTTATGGTAAGTCTTCCGATAATAATCCTGATAGTCAAACTTGCAGTCCAATCCTGTCACCATATAATACAGTTCTGAGATGATTGCCAAAATCTTCACCTCCAGCAGAATCGTGTCGCTCCAGTTGCCCTCCATCTCTATGTGGAGACGCAGTTCATCATCCTGCCAGCACTTCACCCATTCACGGCGGAAGCGGAAACCCTTCAGGTAGCCATAGAACCAGTCTGGGATATACGTGCACTTTCTTCTCATGAAAGCAATTTCCTCATCCGTCATGCGAAGTGACTCCAAATAGCCAATCTGCTCGTTCACCAAATCAGCAAACCCTGTTGGATAGGCTGTGCCATTGCGATCCACAAACTCATACTTCACCTGAGCACGGGGAAAACTGTCTATCACGGCGACACACATCGAAAACTTGTAGAGGTCGTCATCAGTCATGTAATTAATAATCTGTCGCATACTGTCATGATTTTTGTCACAACAAAGATAGTTATCTCCACTGAGAAATACAAATTTCATATCTCTTTTCATCATAATTCCCCACAACTAACACCAAAATGCAACACAACAAGAATGAACATACCCCTTTTGGAATGTGCGTGCAATCATGTGTCTGAATGCCCCCGAAAAAGAGTGGCCATCCAATCAGGAATGTATCCAAAGATTCTGGAAACAGATTGTCTATTGAGTGAATGAATGAACGTGAGTTCGATAAATATGGAAGAAGAAATAGATGGTCCCGCTTGTTGGCACATCTTTTCAAGCATACTCATCGCTTTTCATCAAAAATGAAGGGTAATTCAATGGTCATTTGACCTCAGTGGAAGAAGGGCGAGGCGATTCTGACAGTCTTTTTCGTTGGACGGCACTTCCAAGGGAACGGAAGGAGTTTCACTTTCTTCTTAAAATCCCTCATATCTTCTTTATACACAACGATTTATAGACACAAGAGAATCCAATGCCTATAAGGGCAAAAACGCACGCATGGTTCGTTGGTCATCGAACCATTGTTCGTTGGCACTTGAACCATTATTCGTTGGAACATGAACCATTGTTCGTTGGAGCAAGACCTACACATGGAGTGAAGACAAGCGCAACAAGAGGGGATGTCGAAAATAAAAAAGATTCCGATGGAATAATTGTGGACGTGAAATGGAATGATTGCAAAACGGGAGCAGTCCAAGGACATCTACATTGGAAATGGGAAGAAGGTTATCAACAAATAAAACATCTAACAACATGAAGAAGAAGTACATCAAACCCAGCATCAAGGAACGACCATTGTGACCAACAGTTTGCCATCAGGCTCATGGAGTGGTGGCATCAGCGATGAACCAGCCACAAGAACCCGCTCCCTCCAAGGAATGGTACATCTTTGACGAAGAGGAATGAGCCTCTTCAGCTTTGACCATTTGCGGGACGAGGAGTGTAGCAACAAAAAGAATGCGATATGCAGCGCAAAGGGCATAACATGTCATAATCCGTATGGGAGAATCAACATGAATGGCTCTCCCATATTCTTTTGCATGATTCATGAAATGTTTTATTTGAAATATGTGGATATTTATCGAAGATGAAGAAGGATGATGGAAAAACAAAAGAGAATTTTGGATGTTAGGTAAATATGGGTTATCTTTGCAACAGAAAAACAAGAAAAGAAGCACAATGAAACAATATCTTGACTTGCTTGACCGCATCATGAAAGAGGGTGTGGAGAAAGGCGACAGAACAGGCACAGGCACTATCTCCGTGTTTGGCAACCAAATGAGGTTTAATCTGCAAGAGGGCTTTCCGCTCCTAACCACCAAGAAGTTGCACCTAAAGTCCATCATCTATGAACTGTTATGGTTCTTACAAGGCAACACAAATGCCAAGTGGCTACAGGATCGTGGCGTACGCATCTGGAATGAGTGGGCAGACGAGGATGGAAACCTTGGTCACATCTACGGCTATCAGTGGAGAAGTTGGCCAGACTACAATGGAGGTCATGTGGATCAGATTACAGAGGTGATTGACCAAATCAAGAACAATCCGAACTCTCGCCGTCTGATTGTGTCGGCATGGAATGTAGCAGACCTTGGCAACATGAACCTGCCTCCCTGCCACATCCTGTTTCAGTTCTATGTGGCTGACGGCAAGTTGAGTTGTCAGCTGTATCAGAGAAGTGCCGACACGTTTTTGGGCGTGCCCTTCAACATTGCCTCCTATGCACTGCTGACCATGATGGTGGCTCAAGTGTGCGGATTGAGGCCAGGCGACTTTGTTTATACCACAGGCGACACCCACCTCTATCTTGACCATCTGGAGCAGGCAAAGATGCAGTTGAGCCGTGAACCAAGAGCATTGCCCAAGATGAAAATCAATCCAAAGGTAAATAGTATCTTCGACTTTCAGTATGAAGACTTTGAATTGACAGACTATAACCCACACCCACACATTAAAGCCACAGTGAGCGTATGATTTCGATGATTGTCGCCATCGCAGAAAATAGAGCGATTGGCAATGATAATAAACTGATCTATTGGCTGCCCAACGACTTGAAACGCTTCAAGGCTCTCACCACGGGCAACACGATTATCATGGGACGACGCACCTTTGAGAGCCTGCCCAAGGGCGCACTTCCCAACCGCAGAAACATTGTCCTCTCAAGAAACGGAAAGCCTGAGGATTTCCCTGGAGCAGACCTCTACCCCAACCTTGAAGAGGCACTGAAGTCGTGCGAGGGAGAAGTGTTCATCATTGGCGGAGCATCAGTGTATAGGGAAGGCTTGGCAAAGTCAGACAGATTGTGCCTCACCTACATCCACGACACACCCAAAGAGGCTGACACCTTCTTCCCCGAAATCAAGGAGGAAGAATGGAAGGAGACCTTTAGAGAGGAACATGACACAGACGAGAAGCATCAATACCGCTATGCTTTTGTGAATCTGGAAAGAAGATGATTCAACTACCCCACGACTTTGAACAGACAATGACTGAATACCTCGGCAAAGATGAATACGCTCATCTGGTCGAGGCATTGGGCATGACTGCACCTACCAGCATCCGATTGAACCAAGAGAAGGTGAAAGGTGAGAAGATAAGAGTGATGGAAGATGCAGAGAGAGTGCCGTGGTGTGAGAGCGGATATTATCTGCCCAAGAGACCATTGTTCACCTCCGACCCACTCTTCCATGCCGGTTGCTATTATGTACAGGAAGCCTCTTCCATGTTCTTGTCACACGTGCTGAAACAATATGTGGAGAAGCCCGTGGTGGCTCTTGACCTGTGTGCCGCACCAGGAGGGAAGTCCACGCTGGCTCTCTCACAACTGCCCGAGGGGTCGTTACTCATTGCCAACGAGGTGGAGCGCCGACGTTCCAACATCCTGGCAGAGAACATCATCAAATGGGGTAAAAGCCATTGTATCGTGACCAACAACCATGCGGAAGACTTCAAAGCCTTTGGTGGTGCATTTGATGTCATCATCTGCGATGCCCCCTGTTCGGGCGAAGGCATGTTTCGCAAAGACCCTGCCAGCATAGAGGAGTGGAGTCTTGACAATGTGGAGGTGTGTTGGAAAAGACAGCGCAACATCGTGAGCGACATCTGGCACACACTAAAGGAGGGAGGCATCTTCATCTACAGCACATGCACCTACAATCCCCATGAAGACGAGGAGAATGTGGAATGGATAGCCAAGGAACTCGGAGCGGAAGTGCTCTCATGCTCCCCCTCTCCCCAGTGGGGACTCCATTCAGAAAATATTCATTTCTTTCCCCACAAGAGCAAGGGCGAGGGGTTCTTCATTAGTGTGATGAGAAAGACCAGCCATGAAGAGGAGTCCTGTATGGGTGGCGGCAAGAAGGAAAAAAAGAATAAAGGTGGCAAGGCGGGCAAGCAGTCCGTCAAGATACCACATGAACTGAAGGGATGGCTAAAGAATCCTGATGCCTACACACTGATGGAAGACGATGGGCTATTCAGGGCTTTCCCCACTCTTTATATAGACATGCTGAAACAAGCAGAGCGTACACTGAGAGTGATCCATGCAGGTATCACCTTAGGCATGATGAAGGGGAAGAACCTGCAGCCAGGACACTCCTTGGCCATGGCTATAGCAAGAAACGAAGAGGCATTTGCAACAGCAGAAGTAGATGAGCAACAGGCAATTGCCTATCTGAGAACAGAAGCGTTGCAATTGTCGGCTGACATACCGATGGGATATGTGCTCATCACCTACAAAGACCATCCTCTGGGCTTTGTGAAGAACATTGGCAACCGTGCCAATAATCTCTATCCAGAGGAATGGAGAATCAGAAGCAGTTACCTTGGTGCGTGAAAAAATGAAGAATGAAGTATTGAATAGGAAAAACCATACCGATTTTTGCAATTCAACTATCGAGTTTTTGATTTCTGATAGAAAATTCGTAACTTTGCACGCCAAATCAATGAGAATATACAGCAAATGAACTTATACGTTAGATACTTTAACCACGAACACCTGGCAAAATCCGTGGATGAAGCCATTGACTTTCTTCAATCTATAGAAGAAATCAAATTGGAGAGCAATGCCGCCAACAGAATCAACACTTTTCTCAATTCTTCAAATCTCTACCCTTTCCGCTTGAAGGTGAGTTTCTCCAACTATGTGCTCTTCCTCAAGACAGAGGCTGAGACGATTGAGCAGTTTAAGATTGAGGAGGCTGCACGCAAGGAGGAGAAAGGCAATCATGCTTCATCGATAGCAGAAAAGAAGAAGTCTATCATAGAGGCACTGAATGAGGAGCATGTGGGCTGGTGGGAAGTGGCACTCACATTCAAGCGTGTGCTGACCATTCCCGAGACTGGCAAGTGTAAGTATATTGACACTCCTTTCCGTGTACGCCTGAAGGCTATCAGTGCGTTAGATGCTTACAATCGTGTGATTGACCACTTGAAGAACAGACCTGACGTGGATCCTCGCTCACAGTTGCCTTCAGCCAAGAGCGACAAATTTGTATATCAGTTTGTGGGAGAATAAATAAGAGGGTGTGTCAAAATAGGCACATCCTCTTATTTGTTTTTTTACAGGCACGGCATGGAAAGATTCTTTCTATGCCGCTTTTTTGATGTAAAATCTGTCACAAGCACCCACGAAGCCGCATTTTGC
>JAAYDO010000004.1 GCA_012729225.1 Bacteroidales bacterium
ATCGGGTAAGATATACCGATTTGACATCTATTCTTTTGATTCGTTTGATGATTTGAAAACGGCATTTAAGCAGAAATTCCCGGCGTTGTATCTGTTTACTAAGATAGGGACGGATGGAGAGAATTGCACTCACGACTTGATCTATTTGGGTGAGACAGGAGACCTCGCCACGAGGTTTAACCATCATCACAAGCAGTTGTGCGTGATGAATCATGGGGCAAATCATATAGGAATATATGCGGCATCAAATTGTGATTCGGAACGTAGGGGAGAAGAGTCTGATTTGCTGGATTCTTATGATTTTCCTTGTAATGAATAAAATACTAATCCATTATGCAAAACATTATCGCTGTCATTTGGGATTTTGATAAAACACTGATTGATGGATATATGCAGGATCCTATCTTTCAGGAGTATGATGTGGATTCGCATGAATTCTGGAAGAGGGTGAATGACATGCCAAAGATATATGCAGAAAAAGGTGTCAAGGTGAATCCTGACACTGCATATCTGATTGCTTTTGCCCGAGAGGCGAAGGCAGGTAGGCTGAAAGGGCTGAGTAATTCAAAGCTTCGAGCGTATGGGAAACAGCAACGTTTCTATCCTGGCATGCCTGATTTCATTAAGGAATCGAAAACTTTCTTGTCTGGCAATCCTGATTACAACGAGTATAATGTCAAGATTGAACATTATATAGTGAGCACAGGTTTTGCAGAGGTGATCAAGGGCACGGATTTGGCGGATCTCGTTGATGGTATATGGGGGTGTGAGTTGCTTGAGGATAATGATGTTGAGGGAAACCTTGTCATCAGCGAGGCATGTTATACCATTGATAACACTACAAAGACCAGGGCTTTGTTTGAAATTAATAAGGGTATCAACAAGAAGCCAACGATTGATGTGAACATCAAGATGTCTGAGGGTCAAAGAAGGGTTAGTTTTAAGAATATGATTTATGTTGCAGATGGACCGAGTGATGTACCTGCATTCTCTGTGATGAAGAAGAATGGTGGAACGACGTTTGCTATCTATCCACATGGAGATGCAAAGGCAATGAGGCAGGTTGAACAGTTACGTGCAGAGAACAGAATTGATTATTTTGCAGAGGCGGATTACAGGAAGGATACGGCAGCATATATGTGGATTAAGGAAAAGATCATATCTTTTGCTGATCGTATTGTTCAGGATGAAAAGAATAAGCAGGCGGTGTTAGGTAATGCTCCAAGGCATCTTGTATAGTGGTGGAAGGCTTTAGGACTGAGGAGAAGAGCGCACTACTGTCTTATGAGAAGACTGAGGCAAACTTGCAGACAACAAACAACGATGAATGTTGATGAGAGAAAAGAGGGAGGGGCTCATAGGACAAACGTGAAATGGTGGAATTACAGTAAAAGGGCGATCTATCACGTCACGATTGTTGTGAGTGATCGCTTACCGCTTTTGGGACATTTGGAAGGAATCCGGCATTCTGGAAAGATTGTTGGTGTAAATGAAAAGGAAGACTCAAATGACCCTGTTGTCAAAACAAGAATGCAGTTGAGCAAACTTGGCATGGAGGTTTCAGATTGCATCAGGCGTATTCCTGAATATGGTAAGTCTAAAGGAGTTGAATTGAAAGTGCTTGCGAAGACAGTGATGGATACACATGTCCATTTCGTGCTCTTTGTTATGAGCGATATGGAAGACATGCAGTTGGGCGATATTATCGCAGGTTTGAAGACTGGTTGCAACAAGGCTCTTCTTGGTGAACTGAACAATCCTTTTTCACTGTTGTATGCTAAGGGCTTAGAGCACCAGATGAATACAGAACCTCTTACCCCTCGCATCTTGCAGGATCATGCTCTATTTGAGACGCTCTATGACGCTACAGTCCTGACTCGTTTCGGGCAATTGAAGAGGATGATAGACTATGTGCATGATAATCCACGGAGAAAATGGATGAAGATTCACCATCTGAACTCGTTTGTGCCCATTAGGAATGTTGAGATTGCAGGAGATGCCTATGATGCTATTGGGAATATGATGCTTTTGGGGCAATATCGCAAGGTTGTGCATGTGCGAGGAAGGTTTTCATACGAGGAATGTAGGAACTACAAGAATCAGTGTGTGATTGCTTCTCGTAGAGGTGATGTGCTTGTTTCTCCTTTTATATCCCATCATGAGCGTGAGGTTCGTGACTTTTGTTTGAAAGAAGGGCATTCTGTGATACAGTTGCTGGATAATGGATTCTTGGAAGATGCCAGTTGTCCAGGAGGTTTGTTAGAATATTGTATGAATGGACAGGTCTTGTTGTTAGTTCCATCGGAGATTCCTCATGATGACCGCAAACGAAATGTTACACGAGCGGAATGTGTGATGTTGAATGAGAGGGCAGAGAGAATTGCTGAAGAAGATTTAGAGCGAGTAGGATAGTTCACTCCTGACAAAGGAATGTTTATATGAAACCACGCATTCTGATTTTAATGCACTATATGGAACTGGGTGGAGCGGAAAGTGCTTTTCTCGGTTTGTTGCAGGGCATAGATCCAAGCAGGGTGGACATACGTTTTACTGAAGAAAGGACGCTCTTCTGTATTCCCATCCGATGAGGAGGTAAAGGGTGACTTCAAAATGCGTCAGGTATATAAGATGCCTGCAAATGCCCGTATGTTTATCCTGGAACGTATGGAGAACTCGGATAATAACGAGCGTCATGATGTAGTGAAGGAATTGATGGAAAAGAATATCATGATTGAGCATATCATGCCACAGACACATTCTGATAGAAAAGCGTTCGACCATAGAATGGCTCTGTGCAAACGAAAAGTGCTGTTTCTCAACAACACCAGAGGACTGGGGACGTGAACTTGCCCCTGGCATGTATGTGTGGACAGACAACAGCACAGCCACCAAAATAAACATACTGCATGGAATGTTTGAGGAATGTAACATCCCAGCATCAGAACTTATCTTTGAATTTCGTTCAGATCAGGAGGGGGCAAGGAATAATCAATAATTAGTTGTAAACAGTAGAAAAAAGACCACGAATAATAAACTTGCAGGAGCATGACTGAAATAATACAAAATACTGATAATACATCGGAGCTTCAGCCTCCTTTTGATCAGCTTTGCGAAGTGGATGCTGATGGTAAGGAATGGTGGAACTCACGTAAGTTGGCACGTGTGATGGGCTATGGCAAGTATTGGAACTTTGAACGCGTCATAGCTAAAGCACAGGCTTGGGCCTCGCAGAAAGGCTATCACCTTGGCGATCACTTTGTAGAGATCACTGAGATGGCAGAACTTGGCAGTGGTGCTGTGAGAGAAGTAACCAGTATTCGACTTTCACGTGCTGCTTGTATGGCTGTTGCTATGAATGCCGACAAGAAGAAGGACATGGTTAAGGTAGCACAACAGTATTTCAGTGCGACTCTCACACCGGATGTTGCGGCACGAAGCATGGAAGCATCCATACTCATGTATAAAGGCGGACGAGGGAATGTACAGGTGCAAGTTGTCTTTGATACGAACACCTTCTGGCTTTCTCAGCAGAGAATGGCAGAACTGTTTGGAGTGACTGTACCGACCATAAACTATCATCTCAATCAAATAGAAGAAAGTGGAGAGATCCATTTGTCCGACGCTATTAGAAAAATTCGAATACCTTCGGACAAATGGTCTGGAGAAGTGATGATGTATAACCTTGATGTCGTTATCGCAGTTGGGTATCGTGTGAATAGTTACGAGGCAACACAGTTTCGCATCTGGGCGACACAGATACTGAAAGAGTATCTCACCAAGGGATTCGTGCTTGATGATGAACGTCTGAAGGGCAAGAATGTGTTTGGTGCAGACTACTTTGATGATTTGATTGATCGCATACGTGAGATAAGAATCAGCGAGCGTCGTTATTACCAGAAGATTACGGATATATACAGCGAGTGCAGTTCTGACTATGATAAGGATTCGGAAGAAACCCGCTTATTCTTCAAAACTGTACAGAACATGATGCACTATGCGGTCACCCAGCAAACAGCTGCAGAAATCATCTATGATCGTGCAAATGCAGAACGTCCTCACATGGGATTGACTACTTGGGAAAATGCTCCTGATGGCCGAGTCGTCAAGTCTGACGTGACAGTTGCAAAGAATTATCTGAGCGAAAAAGAAGTTGATTCACTGAACCGACTGAGCAGTGCATTCATTGACATTGCAGAGCAACGCGCAGAAGACCATATTCTGATGACGATGGCAGACTGGTCGGCTCTCCTACAGCGCTATATGGATTTGAACAACCGGCCTCTCCTTCCAGATGCTGGTCATGTAACTCACGAACAGGCGGTAGAAAAGGCACTCACAGAATATGACAAGTTCCGCATCATTCAAGACCGTGAGATCATGAGTGACTTTGATCGACAGTTGAAATTGTTGTTTGGAGATAAAGAATAAACAGGGACAGTCGTGAAATAATTGAAACAAATCTAACCTTTTGATTGTCAATGTTGTAGTATCTTTGTATACGTAAAAAAAAAATCCCCAAACTGTTTTGGGCGGCTTGTTTTGAGGGAAACAAAAAATCTCGTCATGGCAAAGGTCCAACAAATTTCTTAAATAACCCAAAGTTTTGTATTCACTGAGTACGATTTCTACAAGAATTATGTTTTTACTGGTGATCCCAAATCTACTATAGGATGTTAGATGAAGATGAAACCACGCATTTTGATTTTGATGCACTATATGGAACTGGGTGGAGCGGAAAGTGCTCTTCTCGGTCTGTTGCAGAGCATAGATTCAAGCAGGGTGGAGGTCGATGTCTTTATTTATAGTCATCGAGGGGAACTGATGAAGTATATCCCGACGGATAAGGTACATCTTTTGCCTGAGATAGAGGCGTATTCATTGACAGAGAAACCGCTTGGCGATGTTGTCAAAAGAGGATACTGGAGGTTGGCTCTTGCCAGACAAAAGGGAAGAAGAAAGAATGAGGCTTTTTGTAAGAAGCACCATGATTCAGACAGATCCGCCGAAAGTGGTACTTTCTTCCAGCAAAGAGAAACATGGCGGGTGCTTCCACAAATACAGCAGGGAGTGGTGTATGATTTGGCCATCAGTTTCCTGACTCCTCATTTTTTTCTTTTGGAACGTGTGAATGCCAAGAAGAAAATGGGTTGGATACATACTGACTACACGAGGATATTGATTGATGCAGAGTCTGAATTGCAGATGTGGAATAGACTGGATTATATCGCAAGCATTAGTGAGGAGGTGGGCAAGAGATTCCTTGAGGTATTCCCCTCTTTGGAGAAAAAGTTGATTCAGGTGGAGAATATTCTCAATGCTGATTTTATCAGCAAACGTGCGGAGGAAGAAGTTGTCACTCTTTGTGATGCCCCATCTGTCACAACTCTTTTGACTATTGGTCGCTTTTCCCCCCAAAAAAAAATGGATGACATTCCTGCTATCTGTAGAAAGATATTAGATGCTGGTTTGAACGTAAAATGGTATATCATAGGATATGGAGATGCAACAATAGAACAGACTGTGAGGACTCGTGCTCGCCAGGAGGGGGTGGATGATCGTGTGGTAATTCTTGGCAAGAAAGACAATCCATATCCTTACATTAAAGCATGTCATATATATGTACAGCCCAGTAGATATGAGGGGAAGTCTATTACGGTGAGGGAGGCACAAATTTTATGTAAACCTGTGGTCATCACAAACTATCCAACAGCCTCCTCGCAAGTTCAGGATGGAATGGATGGTGTGATAGTTCCATTAGAAGTGGATTTGTGTGCAGAGGCAATGATTGATTTTCTCAAGGATAAGGGCAAGCAAGAGCGCATTGTTGAGTATTTAAAGACTCATGATTATGGAAATGTGAGCGAGATAGAGAAAATCTATCAATTAGTTCGGTAGTTTTGGTTCATGATACCTAAGATTATACATTATTGCTGGTTCGGAGGAAAGCCTTTGCCCAAGTTGGCTCTTAAATGTAAGGATAGTTGGCAGAGGTTCTTTCCTGATTATGAGATAAAGGAGTGGAATGAATCCAACTTTGATGTGAATGTCCACCCATATACGCAATATTGCTACGAGCATCAGTTGTGGGCATACCTGAGTGACTATGTGAGGCTATGTGTGGTGGAGCGAGAGGGTGGAATATATTTTGATACAGATGTTGAAGTTGTCAAGCATCCAGAAGAACTGCTGAAAAGTTGTCATGCTTATTTTGGGTGGGAAACTCCAGAATACATCAATACGGGATTGGGATTTGCTGCTGAGGCGCACCATCCTGCCGTCAAAGCGATGTTATCTATGTATGAGGGCTTGGTTGCGCATAGGAAGTACAAGTATGAAAAGATGCAGGGGTGTCCTCAACTCAATACCGAAGCCCTTGATGCTTATGGCCTGAGACGTGATGGAACCATGCAGGAGGTTTGTGGCTCAAAAATATTGCCTATAGAGTATTTATGCCCCTTCCATGATGCTACAGGGACATTGTTGGTCACTGGGAATACAATTTCCATCCACTGGTTTAGCAAGTCCCCTCATGGTCAGATGGCTGTATGGAAAATGAAGGTTACAAGACCTTTGCATAGATTTCTTGCAGTCTTCAATAAGAAAAAATAGAAAAGAATAATGAATGCTTTACCCATAGATCCCTATATAGTAGGGTCAATTTATTATTGGCTTGTTTTTGTCTTCTGCCTGTTCTTGTATTTCAGTTATTCTGGTTCGGATAACTGTAGCAAACTATTGCAACGTAATTCAGTATTTCCGTCCATGTTGCTGACGATATTACTGATTGTGTATATGGGATTGAGACCTGTCAGTTTTGCATTTGGTGATACGATTAACTATGCAGCAGGCTATCGGACGGCAACAGGCTTGGCTTCTTACTCGTTGAGTTTGGACAAGGAGTGGTTGTGGGCTGCTATTATGTTGAGTTGCAAACATTCAGGATTGACAGTCAATGTTTGGTTTCTTTTGATAGAAATAGGATATTTGGGATTTGTATTCTTAGCATTAAAAAAACTGCTTGCTGAAAACACATGGATTGCCATATTGTTCTTCTTGTCTGCTTTCTCTACATTTACCTTCGGGGTGAATGGTATCCGAAATGGATTAGCCTGTTCGATGGTTATTTATGCGTTTGCCATAGCTGCCAATCAAAATTTCATAAGATTAATGATGGCTGCAGGTGTGCTACTGCTTGCTTTTGGAATTCACCGCTCCATCTCCTTGCCAATAGCAGCATTCTTGGCAGCATCGTATGTCATTAAATCCCCTAAACTTGCCATCTATTTCTGGTTGTTAAGTATAGGAATCTCATTGGTTGCAGGAGGTCCTGTCATTAACTTCTTTGCAGGAATGGGATTTGATGATAGAATGTCATCTTATGCTAACTCAATGAATGAAAATGCCAGCCAGTTTAGTCAGACGGGCTTCCGTTGGGATTTTCTTGCCTATAGTGCCATGCCTGTATGGCTGACATGGTATGTTGTCCGAAAAGCGGAAAAGGAACGTGCCATGTATGGTGAGACCGTAGAGGAGGCGGAGACAGGAGTGCTGGGTGCAGGGCGTATAGCAGATGCTCACAGCATGCGAGTCTTTAATATTCTTGCGACAACGTATATATTAGCCAATTCTTTTTGGGTGATGGTCATTCGTGCTGCGTTCAGCAACCGTTTTGCCTATCTGAGTTGGTTCTTGTACCCTATCATTATAGCCTATGCAGTTATCCGACTTCATATATGGGAAGATCAGGACAGGAAGGCAGGACTGATTTTGGCTCTCCATGCAGGATTCACCATCATCATGTTTATGCTGGGGAAACTATATTAGTTCTTAGGTGTTATGCTCACTTACTCAATAGCCATACGTACGTTGGCAAAGAATCCCGAAGTGCTGAAAAGGGAACTGGAAAGTATTGTGCACCAGACCTTACAACCAGAAAAGGTGGTGATATATATAGCTGAAAGTCATGAGAGACCATCCTTTGTGGTAGGAAAAGAAGTGTATGTGGCAGTGGATAAAGGGATGGTGGCACAGCGGGCTCTTCCCTATGAAGAGATTGACTCAGACTTGATTTTGATGCTGGATGATGATGTGGAATTGGCAGAGGATAGTGCTGAACGAATGTTGCGGGCAATGGAAGAGTATGAGGTGGATTGTGTGGCGGCAGACACTTTCAAGAACCAAGAAATGACGAGGAAAGAGAAGATGATTGCATTTATCACCAATGGCGTTTATGGAAGAAGTGATGATGGATGGGCTTTCAGGCAATGTCGAAATGGTTCTTTTTCTTTCAATGAAAAACCTAATAACAATTTTTGTAAGACTGAGACATTTGCAGGTCCATGCTGGATGGTTAAGAGAAATGTCCTGAAGAAGATACATCTGGAGCATGAACTTTGGCTTGACCAATTAGGCTTTGCTTATGGAGAAGATGCGGTTGAATCCTACAAGTTTTTTCTGAATGGCTATCAAAGTGGAGTACTGTATGATAGTGGCGTGAGAAATCTTGATGCAAAAACGAGTAGCGGAGATTATCACCATACTATACAAATGTATTATACTCGTTCATTTGGAATGTTTGTTACTTGGTGGCGCATGATTTATTTAAGCCGAGACCCAAAAGGCTTGTCTGCGATTTCCTTTGTGTTGAAATCCCTATGGCAATTCAATCTGCATGTTTTATTAGGCTTGATAAAACTGAACTTGAAGATTCCATATAACTATGTAAAAGGATTGAAAGATGGATGGAATTATGTACACTCTGAAACGTACAAAGCCATTCCTCCTTATGTCATGGATCATAAGCAAACATGAAGACTTTAACGGTATTTACACCTACATATAATAGAGCACATACTTTAGGGCGTGTGTATGAGTCTCTTTGCAGACAAACGTGCGATGATTTTGATTGGTTGATTGTTGATGATGGTAGTTCTGATGGAACAAGAGAATGGGTAGAGGCCTTAGGTGATAAAGTCGTTGGTTGTGGAACGATATATGATTGGATGGGAAAGAAATTAGAAGGCGAAAATGAGAATCATTTTATCATTAAATCTCAATCTCTTTCTATTGAATACATCTACAAACCCAATGGAGGATTATATACAGGCTATAATGTTGCATATTCCAGTATCAGAACTGAATTGTGTGTTTGTATTGATAGTGATGATTACATGCCAGACGATGCTGTAGAGAAGATTGTCAAGCATTGGAAAGAAAAGGGATCTTTTGAGTATGCTGGTGTTTTAGGTCTGGATTATGATATTACAAAAAAGGAATTTATCGGTGGAACTTTTCCCGAGGGTTTGAGTGAAGTGTTTTTCTATGATTTACATCTGAGGAATCTACATTCTGGTGATACGAAACCAGTGCTCAGGACAGAGTTGATGAAAGAAGTTGCTCCTCAGATAGGTTTTTCAGAGGAGAAAAATTTCAATCCTGTCTATTTAATGCTACAAGTATGTGATAGATATCCCATACTATTGTTAAATGAGAATTTCTGCAATGTGGAGTATCAGATAGGAGCGGACAGCATGAGTCAGGCAATATGGAAGCAATACATGAATAGTGCAAGAAGTTTTGCAAAACAGCGTCTGTTGGAAATGTCACTGACACATAATACATTAAAGAACAAGATGCGTGTTTGTGTGCATTATTTATCCTCGTGCTTAATTTGTAAGGACAAGAACTGGCTGGCAAATAGTCCTCTTAAAATGATGACAATATTGTTGAGTCCTATTGGCTTTTGTCTCTATTTGCTTATACTTTGGAAAAATCGAAGATGAGAATACTGCATGTCATCACATCTCTTCGTACAGGAGGAGCAGAGAAATTAATGGTGGATATGCTTCCAAGGATGAAAGCGGAAGGGCATGAGGTGGATTTGTGTGTGTTTGATGGAATAAGAACACCTTTTTATGAAGAGATAGAAGAAAAAGGGATAAAGGTGATTCCATTAGGTCATTCAGTTTATTCTCTGAAATACGTATTCAAGTTAATCAACATCATGAAGCACTATGATGTGGTTCATGCCCATAATACTGCCAGTCAATATTTTGTTGCGATTGCGAGTTGCTTTGTTTCTTGTGATATATATACAACGGAACACAATACAGCCAATCGACGTAGAAATGTATGGTGGAAGTTCTTGGACAGATGGATGTATGGGCGATATAAGAAGGTTGTGTGCATTAGCGAACTGACTAAGAGGAATTTGCTCAAGCATATTGGGGATCGTTTTGAGAATAGGTGTGAAATCATATATAATGGTATTGATTTAAGTAAGTATTCTAATCTTGCAACATCCAATCCGACAAAAACCAATGAGAAGATTATCATAATGGTTTCTGCATTTAGAGCACAGAAAGATCAAAAGACTCTGATAAGAGCGATGAAACACTTGCCTGATTCTTACATCCTTCATTTAGTGGGTGGAGGTGAAAGTAAATTGATAGAGGAATGTGAAATATTGGCAAGGAATTTGGCGGTGGATGGGAGAATACGTTTTCTTGGAGTTAGAACAGACATTCCTCAGCTTTTGTTTCAAGCAAATGTGGTGGTTCTTTCTTCTCATTATGAGGGTCTTTCCTTGTCTTCTATAGAGGGCATGGCTTGCGGAAGACCATTTATAGCAAGTGATGTGGAAGGATTGAGCGATATTGTAAGAGGGTATGGAGTGTTGTTCCCTCATGAAGATGACAAATCTTTGGCTTCTGAGATATATCGTTTGTGCGAAGACTCTGATTATGCAAAAAAGGTGGCAGTCAGGTGTCAGAAGCGAGCAAGGATGTTTGATATTCATTTCATGGTTCAAGAATACCTGAAATTATACGGTGACAAAAAATGATGCTTTCAATCATTATTCCTATATATAATTCTGAAGGAACACTTCAGAGATGTTTGGACTCATTGTTGGAGCAAGGAGTTGATGAATATGAAATTATATGTGTGGATGATGGAAGTACTGATAATAGTGCTGTATTATTAGAGGATTATCAGAAGCGATTCCCTGAGTTTATAAAGATTCATCATCAGGAAAATGCAGGGGTGTCAAGTGCAAGAAATTTAGGATTGGAGGTTGCAAAGGGAGATGTTGTGGCTTTTTGTGATGCGGATGACTATCTAATACCGAAAGCCTATGGATATTTATTAGAGAACTTTTGGAGTGAAGATTTGGATGTCCTTTCATTTTATTCGGTCACATTGGATGATGTAATGCTCAAGTCGTGGAA
This sequence comes from Bacteroidales bacterium, assembly GCA_012729225.1. Taxonomy (GTDB): domain Bacteria; phylum Bacteroidota; class Bacteroidia; order Bacteroidales; family Bacteroidaceae; genus Minthosoma. Next base: position 11,229 of record JAAYDO010000004.1, read on the forward strand.
AGAAAAGAATGAACTGGAAGGAAAAACAGTCTTCAAAGGAAATGGAAAAGATTTCTACCGAAGTTCTCTACCTTGCTTCGTTTGGCACGCATTATACCGAAAAAGGTTTCTTGATAGATTCAATCTACGTTTTGGAGAACAAAGGTATGCGGAAGATATAGAGTTCTGCATGAATCTTTACATGCAAAATCCCCGATGCTCTGTGGTTAGTTCTAATGTGTATCGTTATACAGTTTCGAAATCACAACTAACACGCATTAGAAAGCCTGACATGATGCGTTCACAAGTAAAGGATTTGATCCATCTGATGGGGGAGATGAACGAACACTCATCGAGGGATGATAGTATGGCTTCATGCTTTAAGACCTATAAGTCAAACATTATGTTGTCTTGTATGAGTAGAATCCTTTCAGCCAACTATAGCAAGAAGGAATGGACATCTGTAAAGGAGTCCTTACACCGTGTGTCTGCCATACCGTTGGATGGAACAAGTTTGAAAAATAAAGTCATTAATTCTTTAATTGAACATTTCCTTTTTTATAAGATAGTAGGTGTCTTCTACCGTTCTGTTTTTATTCCCTTCATTCTTCCCCATCTAAGTAGAAATTGATATGATACCTAAAATAATCCATTACAGTTGGTTCTCGGGAGAAGAGATGCCAGAGGCTTTTGTCCAAATGATGGACACTTGGAAGCGCGTCCTTCCTGACTATGAGTTGAAACTTTGGGATGCAGATGCGCTGAAGGAGGCCAATCTCACCTTTGCCAATGAAGCTTATTCTGAACGGAAATGGGCTTTTGCGGCTGATGTGATAAGAGTTTATGCTGTTTATCACTATGGCGGGATATGGCTGGATGGTGACGTGGCAGTATATAAGTCTTTTGATCCGTTCTTGAACAATCGAATGTTCATAGGTCGTGAATCTTTTATAGAATGTCAGACAGATAATAACTTTATGAATGTGAATCTTCTGACTTCACATTGTTTCGGTGCAGAAGCAAAGCATCCTTTTTTGAAGGATTGTCTGGATTATTATAAGGATAGACATTTCATTACGTCATTGAATAAAGACTTGCCTCAAGGTCTTCGTTTTGACATGAGACTCTTGCCTTCCATTCAGGCTCGTTTAGCCACAAAATATGGCTATACAGGAAATGTTTTAGAAGAAGAAACAATAAAAGTCTTGGAAGAGGACATACATGTTTATCCTTCATACTTTTTTGACTCTCCAAAGTACCATGATGAAAGCGAGTCTTATTGTGTTCATTTTAAATATGGAGCATGGTATCCTTCTAAAGATAGAATTCATTCCTCAGCAAATAGTCAATATAAGCGTAAAAAGGATGCGTTCTATTATCTTTTCACATGGATGAATAAAATTCTGGCAAGAAAGGGGCTTCAGATAAAAGTATTCAGTGTATAGTTTTGATATGTTATACAGGTTAGCGCATTATCTTCAAAATCATTGCTCTTGGATATGGGATGGCATAGAAATGGTGAATTCATTTTTATGTGGTTTGAGAATAGGAAAGCAGGATGATTTGAAGAACTGTTTATTGCAGGATGTTCGTCTTGCGGACAAAAATGATGCTGGACGGCTGGCAGACTTCTTTGCTCAACAGCCAATGGAGAACTTCAAATGGTTTCGTCCACATGCTTTTGACGAAAAGACGCTTAGGGAACTTTTGGAAAGAAGGTCTTATATAATATATGTGCAAGAAGAAGACGGTGAGATGATTGGTTATGCTTTCTTGCGTTGCTTCATGAATGGAAGATGCTTCTTGGGCAAGATGGTGGATTACAGACATCAAGGGAAAGGTGTCTCTACAAAACTGTGCGAGGTGGGGATGAATATAGCAGATAGGATTGGTTTTCGAATGTTTGAAAGCATCAATAAAGGTAATATAGGGTCTATGAAGTCCAGTCAGAAGGCGTGTGATGTGATTGTGGTGGAGGAATTGGAAAATGGAGACATACTGATAGAAGACAGGCCTAAGGGTAGCGTGGTTCAACGGTAGGAAGTGTATGGCGAAGTGGTTTTTTGATAGGGTGGTGGCTCTTGTGGGTTTGTGCTTTCTGTGGCCAGTATTGGTGATTGTGTGGGTGCTGATTCGTGTGAAGATGCCTGGAGGGCCAGCCATCTTTCGTCAAAAGAGAGTTGGATTAGATGGGAAGTTGTTCACCATGTATAAGTTTAGGAGTATGACCGTGGAACATGGAGGGGGATCTGTGTCGATTGCAGGCGAGAGCAGGATTACTCCTTTGGGGGGTGTGTTGAGGAAATACAAGTTAGATGAATTGCCCGAATTGTGGAATGTGTTGATAGGCGACATGAGTTTTGTAGGTCCACGACCAGATGTGCCAGGCTATGCAGACCAGTTAGAGGGCGAGGATCGACTCATACTTAAACTCCGTCCCGGCATCACAGGTCCTGCCTCTCTAAAATACAGAAATGAGGAAGAGATTCTTGCCAAGGTAGATAATCCCCAAAAATATAATGATGAGGTCATCTATCCAGATAAGGTGAGGATCAATTTGGATTATTATCATCATCATTCACTGTTGGGCGATATAAAGATGATCATTAAGACAGTTTGCGGGTAGCGGACTTGACCGTTCTACACAACTGTGATTCCCTGCAATCATCAAAAAGTGATTGCTGTTTTGAAAAGAGGATTTCGCTTTGTGGTTTATATGCCATTCAAAACCAACGGTTTATGGAGTGTTTGGAGTTTGATGCTTGTAAGGACAGAAACGCACGCATGGTTCGTTGGCTATCGAAGCATTGTTCATCAGCCATCGAACAATTGTTCATCAGCACTTGCACCATTGTGCGTTGGCACATGAAGCATTGTTCGTTGGAGCATGAAGAACACTTCAACTATATGATGTGTCAGTTTGAAAGGAAATAGAACTTCGCTGGATGAAAGTTGCTCTGCGTTTACCTGGTGTTTACTTTCTAATGGTCGCTTGCAACCTCATGTCTCTATCAACCCCCATGCCAGTAGGTGATTGAACAATCATGACTAAGAAGATAGTACGTGCTGCCACGATAGGCATGTCTTTGAATATTTTCTGTAAAGATGTGCTGAAGGGTCTGAAGGAAGAAGGGTATGAGGTTCTTGCTTTGTCAAGCCCTGATGAGGACTTGAAAGAACTGGGAGAGAGGGAGGGAGTCCGGACGATAGGGATTCCGATGGAGAGGCATGTGAGTCCTCTTAAGGATTTTGTGTCATTGGTGAGATTGGTATGTGTGCTGAGAAGGGAAAAGCCTGACATGGTTCACTCCATGACTCCTAAAGCGGGATTGCTTTGTATGATGGCATCATGGTTTGCAAGAGTTCCTGTGAGAATACACACTTTTACCGGATTGGTTTGGCCCACAGCCACAGGGCTGTCAAGACAGATCCTCATGATGACCGACAAGATGACTTGTGCTTGTGCCACTCATGTCATCCCCGAGGGTGAGGGAGTGAAACAAGATTTACAAAGAAGCATTACCAGAAAACCCATGAATGTGTTGGGATATGGAAATGTGAGAGGAGTGGATTTGGAATATTGGAAAAGGCGTGAAGAGAAAGAGAAGACGTCTGTTTTTACGTTTGTCTTTGTGGGACGAATTGTGAAAGATAAGGGAATGAATGAGTTGATTCCTGCTTTTGTGAGATTGAACCAAACATATCAAGAGGCTCGATTGCTTTTGGTAGGTCCTTCAGAAGATGAGTTAGGCCCTGTCTCTTGTGAAACCAAACAGTTGATTGACACGTGTGAGGCAATAGAGGCGGTAGGTAGTCAAACAGATGTGAGACCATTTTACGAACAAAGCGATGTGCTGGTCTTCCCAAGTTATCGTGAGGGATTCCCCAATGTGGTGCTGGAGGCAGGGGCTATGGATTTGCCAAGTATTGTGACAGATATCAATGGCTCACGCGAAATCATCACTCACCATGAGAATGGATTGGTCATACCGTCTCATGATGAACAGGCTTTGTATGAAGCAATGGAGTGGATGATGACACATTCGGAAGAGCGAAGGTTGATGGCAGAAAAGGCGAGACCGATGGTTGCAAGCCGATTTGAGCAGGGGTTTGTGAGGCAATGCCTGAAAGACTTCTACAAGGAAGTCTTAAGTGAGTGATACAATAATTACTTCGCAATTCTTGCAATGAAAGTGAATTGTAAGTAAATTATAGAGTAAATTAGAAGGAAATAACACATACCATACGGATCGTATGAAAAAAACTCTCACAAAGAGTAATAGGATAAAAGTTTTTTGTAAAAGCACAGCCTTTGCCCGAGGAAACAATCAAAGACTAAAGGATAAAAGCTATCCAGTTAGGCAACCTATCCGAATGGTCTTTAAAACTTTACCTTTATCTTTCAGTCGGAAAGAGAAGGGTGCTCTTTTAGAAGAACAAGCCGCATTGCCTTTTAATCTTTTAACCTTTGTGGGAAACAGAAAGAAACACGTTGGATGGAGATAATAATTTACTGAATAAAATTTACTCCGTATTTACTCCTGATTTACTTTCCGAGAAAAAGTCGCTTGCGACCCGATTTGTCTTGAAAAGCTATATAAAAATAAACTAATATTAACCAGATAATAATTAATAATCAATATGAATAGAATTTATTTGTGCCTTGCTCACATGAGTGGCAAGGAACAGCAATACATACAAGAGGCGTTTGACACGAACTGGGTGGTGCCGCTCGGTCCAAATGTGAATGCCTTTGAGGAAGACTTGGCTCACTATGTGGGTGAAGAGAAGCAAGTGGTGGCTTTGAGTGCAGGAACTGCGGCTATTCACTTAGGGCTGATCATGTTGGGTGTGGGCAGGGATGATGAGGTGATCTGCCAGTCATTTACCTTTGCCGCCAGTGCCAATCCTGTGGTTTACCAAGGTGCTACCCCTGTGTTTGTGGATAGTGAGCCTGGCACATACAATATGGATCCGCAACTGCTGGAGGAAGCCATCAGGGACAGAATCAGCAAGACAGGCAAGAAGCCCAAAGCCATCATTCCTGTATATCTTTATGGCATGCCTGCTCGCATAGACGAAATCATGGAAATAGCTAACCGATATGGGATTCCTGTGTTGGAGGATGCGGCGGAGGGTCTTGGCTCGCGCTATAAGGGACAGGTGTGTGGCACATTTGGAGAATATGGTGCGCTGTCTTTCAATGGCAACAAGATGATTACCACAAGTGGCGGTGGAGCGTTGGTCTGTTCTGATGAGGAAACGAAGAAGCGGGTGATGTTCTATGCCACTCAAGCACGTGAGGCTTATCCATATTATCAGCATGAGAAGATTGGATATAACTATCGCATGTCTAATATATGTGCAGGCATAGGGCGAGGTCAGATGACCATCCTTGATGAACATATTGAGCATCACAGATGGGTGCACGGGCAATATCAGCAACTGTTGGGAGATGTTGAGGGAATCACGGTTCACTCTGCCCCTGAAAGTTATATGGAATCTAATTATTGGTTGTCCACCATCTGCTTTGAGGATGGGAAGCATACGATTGGAGGTGAACTCTTTCCGTTGATAGAGAAGTTGAGTGCCGCCAACATAGAAACCCGTCCTTTGTGGAAACCTATGCATCTGCAACCTGTCTATCAAGATGCGCCTGCCTACACCAATGGTGTCAGCGAGAGGTTGTTCTCGTGTGGATTATGCCTGCCAAGTGGTCCATACGTGGGAGAGAAGGAAATAGAGTATATTGTCAAGTCTATCAAAGAGAATGTGTTTTCTTCCCGTTCTGGAAAATGAGGAGAACCCGCATGCCCCTTTGGGGGAGACTTGTCGCACATATAAATAATACGAACTACCTTATTGATATGAAAAGAATCTGTCTCATATTACTGTTGATTGCTGGTGCATTGTCGGGATATGCACAACAAAAGAAGTGGAAAGCCCCCAAGCAGCCGAAACGCCCTAAGTGGGAAGCACCTAAGGAGGTCGCTCCAGAAGTGATAGATGTGTGGCGTCCTTACAATGTGGCGGACAACTGGTTTTTGGAATTATATGGAGGTGCGAGCTACTCTCTGGCTGAGAACATGGCAGGGCATTCTTTCGGGAAATTATGCCGTCCCATGTTTGACTTCGGCTTTGGCAAGCAGTTCACCCCAGTGTTGAGCACCCGTTTCACCATTGGTTATAAGAATCAGAAGGGACGGGCAAGCAAACAAGCCATGGAGGTGAGTTCATTGCTTGGAGAGGGAGATTACAACTATCAGGTCTTGGTCATGTATCTGGATGAGATGTTGAGCCTCACCAAGTGGTTGTGTCCGTACGACGAAATGCGAAAACTGGATGTGCAGATGTTTGTGGGTGCAGGAGTCAATTACTCATGGAACTTTGATGACAAAGTGGATAAGTGGGCAAGGTATGGTTATCCAGTAGATGGAACAGACCACCTCAACTGGGCTGCAAGAGCAGGCTTGCTGGCAATGTGGAAGGTGAGTGAATCAGCCGACATCTCTTTGCAGGGCTCTTTCAATATCGTGAACGACAACTTCAATGGTGTGAAGCATTCGGCTGGCTTTGCCTTCGATTCATACGTGGATGTGGTGGCTGGTGTGCGGTTGCATTTGGCAGACCACTATGGCAGCAGCAGATACTATAAGGTGCGCAGGTGGGAAGCCACGTCCTTGAGAGGAACAGAAACAAAGGTGGCCGACCTTCTGGACAATGAGCGCATCAAGGAATATCAATCCAGAGAATCAGCAGAGACTGTGGCATTTGGTGAACTCATGAAGACCCGTATCTCTTTCTATGTGGACCGCACTTTCGTGAATGACTATCAAATGCAGAATATACGCATTGTGGCAGACTTTCTCAAGAAGAATCCTGAAGTGAATCTGGTGATTAAGGGTTATTGCGGTGCATCGGAAAAGAGTGAATCGCCTGATATGCACCTGGCAGAACGCAGGGTGGAGTCGGTCAAGAAGGCTCTTGTCAAATATTACAATGTGGATGCTTCTCGACTTGAGACGCAATTTGACGAAACTGCCACGGCTCCATTCCCTATGAAAGGTGAGTGGATTGATGGTGTGGTGTTCTTGATGGTTCGGAAATAAAGGAGCATGTGACCGACGGATGCAGAGGAAGACGGGTGAACTCTTTGTGAGTGGAAGGCTTGTTTCTTTGATCATTCTACTTTTTCACATTTCACTAAATTCACCAAATGGACATTGATGGCATGGGATGCCTACATCTGTCTCTTTTGCTTTATGTGACAAAGGGAAAGAGTGGCGGAATTATCTCGGATTCATCTCGAAGGCTCACTGAAGCATGGGGAGGGTGGGGCTTGTCACTGAAGGTGTTTTCAACAGATTTGTCTCCATCATTGTATCGGAAACTTTTCAGAAATCATCCATCATGCAAAATAGATTTACTGCTTCCATCTTTGCCTGTTCAAGACAACGGGCTCTGTCAGTTTTTGGGGGATTTTGACAGCATGAAGTCATGGTGATTTCTATTGATGGATGAAATGGAAGAAATTCATAATTGAAGGGTCTTACGTTGCAATACGTTAAAAAAAGGACAAATAAAATGGCATTGAACGTGAAAAAGGAGGCTAAAAAGTATTTTCATTCTTATTTTTCGTAACTTTGCACTGACTTTTGTTAAAGGAAATGAATAAACGATACCAAGGCATAGTTCAGGATTTTTCAAGTTGGTATTTTTCCAGAGAGGCTTTCCCCTATTGGGTAGTAAGTGTTCTGGATTTGCTGTTGATTCTTGTGTCTATGATGCTGATGTATTCGTTGGTTTATGGACCTGCGAATTTGGTGGCGAATGGATACCCTGTATTGTATGCACTTTTGATAGACCTGATTTTCTATGGCATTGGTATTCGAATATTCCATACCTATGCAGATGTCACCAAGATACTGGCTTTTAAGGATCTCGCTCGTACGGCGGCGGCCACATTCTTAGGCTCTGTGTTGTGTGTCGCATTTCGTTGGGCAATAGATCTGTTGCCTTTTGCAACAGAAATTCCTTATAGAGTGTTCTTTTTGACATTCCTTTCTGCAACAGCTGCTTTGTGGTTGTGGAGAGTGGTGGCAAAGAATTTGTTTGAATATGTGAGAAGGCATGTGCGTGAAGAGGTGGAACTGTTGCCTCGTCAGGAGATTGAGGTGAATATGGAGAGGATTGGTGAGTTGCTGCGTGATAGAAGTGTGATGGTGACAGGTGCTGCAGGTAGCATCGGTAGTGAGATGGTTCGTCAGATAGCAGAGTACCATCCTGCTAAACTGATATTGATAGACCATGCAGAGACTCCAATGCATGACTTGATGCTGGAGGTTCGACAAAAATGGAACACCATAGACGCTACCTTTATGGTTTCTACCATTACGAATGCAGAAAGAATGGAGCAGATGTTCAAGAAATATCGTCCAGACTATGTGTTTCATGCGGCAGCCTACAAGCATGTGCCAATGATGGAGGATAATCCAGGCGTGAGTATTATAAATAATGTGATGGGCACACGAATCCTTGCTGATTTATCCACTCGGTATAAGGTGAAGAAGTTTGTGATGATTTCGACAGATAAGGCGGTGAACCCTACAAATGTGATGGGATGCTCCAAGCGTTTGTGTGAGATATATGTGCAGAGTCTTAACACATACCTCACAAGTAACAAAGAGGCACATGAAGAGACAACTCAGTTTGTTACGACTCGTTTTGGAAATGTGTTGGGGTCAAATGGATCTGTGATACCATTGTTTAAGAAACAGATAGAGGCGGGAGGTCCTGTAACGGTCACTCATCCTGACATCATTCGTTTCTTCATGCTGATACCTGAAGCTTGTAAACTTGTGTTGGAGGCAGGAACAATGGGAAATGGCGGGGAAATATTTGTGTTTGACATGGGACACCCTGTGAAAATCGCTGACTTGGCAAAGAGACTGATACAGAACAGTGGAAGAAGAGATGTGAAGATTGAATATACGGGCTTGCGTTTTGGAGAGAAATTGTATGAGGAGATGTTGTTCAAGGGAGAAGAGGAGATGCCGACCGACCATCCAAAGATTCGTGTGGCAAAGGTGAGGCAGTATGAATACAATTCAATTTGTGAGCAATTTGATAAACTCATGAGTTTGGCAAGAACTGCCGATGACATGGAAGTGGTGAGGATGATGAAGATGATTGTGCCAGAGTTTAAGAGTAATAACTCTCGGTATGAAGTGCTGGATAGAGAGTTGGAGAGAAAAAAGCATGCATGACATGCGTGGTGTAAGTATTTACAGAGAATTACAAAGATATAGTTTAACAAATTAAATGATTACAATTTGGGCATGAAAAGAAAATGGAGTTCAACTATTATTGCAGTGCTTGTCAGCATAGCGGCTTTTGCGCAGAACAACGCAGATTCTGCCATCGCATTGTTTGATGACATGAAAATCCCTTTGGTCGAGAAGCGGTATGTAGCGAATACGAATTTTCAGGACAACTGGTTTCTCAGTCTGTATGCCGGAGGCACTTCCAATTTTGGTAGTGATGCCTCTCATGCAGGTTACTTTAGGCTGATGGGACCTATGTTTGCCATAGCTTTGGGCAAGGAAATAACACCTGTCAGTACGTTTCGTCTTTTAATCAACTATGCTCGCAATACGGGTGTGACAGATGATCAGTTCGGAATAGGTACAGACGGCATTGATTATAGTTGGATGACGCATAATCGGTTCAAGTGGAATTCCTATGGGTTGAGTATGGAATATATGGTGAATTTCACCAACTTGTTTTTAGGATTCCGTGAGAACCGCAAATTCCATCTTCAAGGTCTGATTGGTATTGGTGGTATGGTTTCAAGAAACTATACAGGCTCAAAATTTGCAGAAGCACAAAAGATAGACAACAGTCATTCTGCCCAATTGGTAAATGCAGATAAATACCAAAACCGTCAGCATTCATTGGTCAGTCTTCGTGCAGGTCTTGCGGGCACTTTTATGGTTGCTCGAAATTGGAATATTAATATAGAGGTTGCAGGAAATTTCTTGGACAACTCTTTCGACAGTAACCCTACCACTTCGAATGTATGGGATGGTCGTATGGATTATCTCTTGGGTGTTAGCTATCGCTTTAACAACAAGGGTGGTCTGGCACCTGGTTTTTACTATCCACGTCATGATATGACAGAATACATCCATCGACTGAATGCCATTGATGATACACGTGACAGAACCAGGAGAAGACGTCAAGAATTGGAAGAGCAGACAGATACCATTGATGTTGAGGCTCAGGTGATGTACACTCTGATTGCTTTTGATGAAGGTAGTGCCGAGATTGATCGTTTGCAGCAGACAAACATCTACACCACTGCCTATGCGTGGACCAGATCTCCTAACAGCAATATTTATATCACCAACAGCACAGGTGTTGATGACAACTTGTTCCGCAAACGTGCCCAAGCCATTCGTAACATCATGTTAGAGCGATACGAAATGCCTGCATCAAAGATTTGGATAGTGGCAAGCGAAAAAGACATAAACCCGATAGGAGACTATATAGAATTGATTGTGAATGACTAAAGCGAAATGCTTTCAGAGATGCTCTTATAAGAAAACACAAATAGATAGAAGATAATGATTACAAAGAAACTCTACATATTAGCAACAGCTATCATGATCAGCGTAGCGGCGTTTGGTCAGGATTATCAGTTGGTCGATTCTACTTTCAATCGTACAAAGTTGGACCAGGATAGTTTGTATTACGATGACATGGCATATCTGGATGATTATCATTTTTTTGATAATATCTTCTTGTTAGGCCAATTTGGTGTCAGTCACTCCATGTCAGAGAACACTCGTTTTGGTAATTTCTTCCAAAACCAACGTCCCAGTTTTAATTTAGGTATAGGTAAATGGATCTATCCATCTTTCGGACTTCGTGTCACTGTGGGACTACATCCTCAGGTGGGACGTGCCGAATGGGAACTTTGCCAATGGTATCCGGAAACATTTGGCAATTACAATTTCAACATGTTCTCCAGCTATTTTGATGGTTTGGTGAACTTTACGAATATTGTGCTGAAATACAAGGAAGACCGTGTGTTTAACCTGATTGGTATCATCGGATTTGGATATAACCGTGTTTTTGGATTTGACAAAGAGAAGTGCCGAATCATGCGTGAAGGTATCAAGAATGAAGAGGGTGTGACTTACATGAATTATGATGTCAATGAAACCCCTTCCAACTACTTTGCCGCTCACGTAGGTTTGCAAGGTCGTTGGAAAGTAAGTAATGCATGGGACATCACTGCCGAAGTCACTTTCAATGGTACGGATGATAAATATAATGGTGTAGGTTATGACCGTGTGTATGATACCTACTTCGATGTGCTGTTAGGCGCACAGTTTCACTTCAAGGATGGGCATGGACGTCGCCGTTTTCATTATGTGAAGAATTTGAGTTCTGCTGTGTTGGAGCGCTTGGCAAGAATGCAGGATGATGAGAACGAAAAACTCAACGAGGCTAACATGGCTATTCCTGAAATCTTTGAAAAGATTAAGTTCAGTGAGGCTTTGCAGACAACAGTTTCTTTCTATGTGGACCGCTACTATATCACCGATGCACAGAAGAAGAATCTCAAGAGTGTGGCAACCTTCTTGTCCACTCACCCTGACATCAATCTTATTGTGACAGGATATGCCGATATTGAAACAGCCTACCCAGCATACAACCTTCGTCTCTCACAGAAGCGCGCTCAGGCTGTGTATGACATGCTTGTTGATGAATTCCACGTTCCTGCCAACCGACTTCGTATAGACTATAAGGGTGATACTGTTCAGCCATATACATCTGTGAACGAATGGAACCGTGCTGTTATCTTCTTCCTTGACAGGAATGGAGGGAAGAGCCAGGTTCTTGAATCAGAAACTAATCAAGAGTAAAGCCTATGAAATACGTTTTTTTAGCATTAGCATTTATCGCATTCTCTTGTGTAAAGGCACAGAGTGAGGGAGATGTGATAATTCCTGCAGGTCAAACATCTATACCTGACTCTGCCTATTATAAGAACACAGAGATGACCTCTCTCACTATTCCTGCTTCGGTGGATTCTATCGGCTGCAATGTGGTGGACCACTGCTTCAAGCTGGTGTATATCAGTGTTGCCTCCGACAATCCTAAATATAAGTCAGAAGGTGGCGTGGTCTATTCAAAAGATGGAAAGACCTTGATTCTTTGTCCTCCAGGAAAGACTGGTGAGTTCGAATTGCCTGCTCAAGCAACAACCATTGCTCCCTATGCTTTTCGTACTTGTAAGAAGATTTCCTCAATTGTTCTTCCTGACGGTATTGAAGAGATACCAGATGGTGCATTCATGGGATGCTGGGGACTTGAGAAAATCAATCCCCCACAGGGTCTGAAGAGAATAGGTAAACGTGCTTTTGACGGCACAATCATTCAGAAGATGAATATGCCAACTACGATGGAGTATATAGACGATGAGGCTTTTGTCAATACCAGCCTTGTGGAGGTAAATCTTCGTGTGGCAAAACCTTTCGAGTTGGGTGAGAATGTATTTAGTGAGATACATGTGACTCGATTGAATGTTCCTTCGGATGGTCTTCAGAATTTTAAGAAAGACCCTAAATGGGGCAAGTTTGGACGCATAACTCCAACACGTAGCTATTGGACGGTACAACTTCCATAGTCACATTGGAAGAACCGCAATGTTCTATGGGCAGTCACTTTGTAAGTGGCTGCCCTTTTTTATTTATTGGTGTTTGCTAAAACTGGAAAGATAGGATTATTCTCGCTTGTCTAAATCAAAACTCCCCAGATGCACACTGTGACACAAGAGGAAAAACGTCAAAATCTGAATTGGGTATTTCAGGAGCATGCGTATCAGAAGAGGTGAGATTGAGACAATTGAGATAAGTGATGGAATTATTCAATACTCGTCTCGAAGGCATCTCGAAGGCATCTCGAAGGCTCGCAGAAGGATGGGGAGAGGAAGTTGGTGAGTGAAGGACTCTTTTTTATTTAATCAAACGAATGTACTCTGGTTCGATGTGTGTGCCAATAGCACCGAGAATCTCAAAGTTGATGAGGAACATACGTTTGGCACGCCCTTTTGCTTTGAGCAATGTGCCCTCACAGCCATCAAATAGACCACCTATAATCCTCACTCGATCACCTTTCTTCAACTCCACCTCTTCTGGGTGGAAATAGGTGATGTCTTTCTTCATCTTGGTGGAGGAAAGGATAAACAGCTCCATTTCTCTTTCGGGCACTTGTAGTATCTTGTATTTTTCATTCACTTTCTGATAGCAATAAGTGATGAACGGATTGAGGTTCTTTAGCGAGTTGAGTTGGGCAAAGGGAGCATAGGTGAAGATGACATTAGGAATGAGAGGACGTTCCACAATCACCTTCTTGCCTCGAATGGTTGTGTCACATTCCACCATGGGACAATAAGTGCGTAGTCCTGCCTTCTCCAAGACCTCCATTGCGAGTGTCTCTTTTCTGCTGACTTTAAGAACAAACCATTGTGGTTCGTTCATGGTGGATTTTGAATCTGTCATTTTCTCCATGATGAAGTTTATAGCCTGTACTCGATAAAAACAAAACAAAGTTACACAAAATAAGTGACAAATATTGTCTAAGAGCATTTTTTATTGTATTTTCGCATTATAATCAGAATCTTATATTTGTGAAATGACTCAATTAACAAACTTCACTTGGCTGCGGAAAGCCTTATTGCTGCTTTCTCTTCTGCCCCTTTCTCACGCATTGAAAGCACAGAATTGGATTCCCATCCCACAGGAGGCAAAGCCCTATACCCGTTGGTGGTGGATGGGAAGTGCTGTGGATTCTATAGGACTTGACCATCATTTAACAGCATTTGCAAAGGTGGGAATAGGGGGTGTGGAGATTACTCCTATTTATGGAGTGAGGGGAAATGATTCGAACGACATTCCTTTTCTCTCTTCCCAATGGATGCGTATGCTCCAGTATGTGGAGACTCGTGGAGGGGAGCTGGGGATAGAGACATGTATGGCCACAGGAACAGGATGGCCTTTCGGTGGTCCTTGGGTCAGCAAGGAAGATGCTGCATGCAGAGTTGTGTTTGATGAACAGCAGAATGCCGCACTTGGCAGAACAGGTCAGAAGGTGAAACGAGCTGCTCCTGGTGGAGAAGGTTTCGTGATAGATCATTTTGACCGAGATGCAGTTTCTCGCTATCTTGCTCATTTTGATGATGCTTTTGCACGGCAGAATGTGCCATTCCCACACACTCTCTTCAATGATTCCTATGAGGTGTATGGTGCAGACTGGACTCCTAAACTCTATGAGGAGTTCCAAAAGCGACGTGGATATGACCTTCAGCCCTTCACCTACATTCTGAATAAGAAGGATAGCCTTCGTACAGATGCGGACAAGCGAATCATCAGTGATTATCGTGAGACATTGGGAGAACTCCTCCTTGAGAACTTCACCACGCAGTGGACAGATTGGGCACATAAACATGGAAGCATCACTCGCAATCAGGCACATGGCAGTCCTGCAAACCTGCTTGATGTCTATGCGGCAGTGGATATACCAGAATGTGAAGGTTTCGGACTGAGTGATTTTGGCATAAAAGGACTTCGCGCAGACAAAGGCTTCACCAAGAAGAATGATTCAGATATTTCCATGCTGAAATATGCCTCCTCTGCTGCTCATGTTTCGGGAAAGAAATTTACCTCAAGTGAGACCTTCACGTGGCTGACAGAACATTTTCGTACATCTCTGTCACAATGCAAGCCCGATTTGGATCTCATGTTCCTCTCTGGTGTCAATCATGTGTTCTTTCATGGTTCTTGCTATTCGCCCAAAGATGCAGAGTGGCCAGGATGGAGATTTTATGCCAGTGTGGACATGACACCCTATAATAATTGGTGGTCAGTCATGCCCGCTTTCTCTCAATACATCCAACGTTGCCAGTCTTTTCTGCAATGGGGAGAACCCGACAATGATGTGCTTGTCTATCTCCCTTATTATGACATGCTTTATGATCAACCAGGCACTGTTGCGCTCTTTGATATTCATTCTATGGAGAAGCGTGCGCCTCAGTTTATAGAGACAGTGCAGAACATCATTCGGAATGGTTATGATGTGGATTACATTTCCGACCATTATCTCATGCAGGATGATGTCACCCAACGATACTCCACCATTATCATTCCAGATGTGCGTTTCATGCCTGCTGTAACCCTCCGACGATTGATGAAGATAGCAGAGCAGGGTGGACAAGTGGTGTTTGTAAAATCGTTGCCAACCTCTGTCCCTGGATATGGGAAGAAGTCCGAGCAAGCAGAGTTCAATTCGCTCATCCAGCAGATGCAGTCTGTCATATCATTTCATCCAGACCAAGCCATGTCTATCCGATGGGGAGAGGGTGCATTCGTTACTTCGCCCAATTATCATGACGGCTTGCAATTCAGCAAGGCAAAGAAAGAGCCTATGCTCCAGCAGGGGCTTAGTTGCATACGTCGTTCCAATCCTAATGGCTATCACTATTTTGTGTCCAATCTTCAAGAGAAAGACGTGGATGCCTATGTGGAGTTGGGAGTAAAGGCAAAGGTCATTGTGTTTTATCATCCTATGAACGGACACATAGATCAGGCAGGGACAGATGCGAAGGGACGAGTGAGAATCCAGTTGAAAAGTGGCGAGAGTGTCATCATCCGTACTTTCACCACAGAAACATCTGAATCATTCATGCCACATCAGTACTTGAAGGCTCGGCATCACAATGCCAAGCCTCTCGTGGATTGGACACTTACTTTCAAAGAGTCTGCCCCTGTCAAGATTGTAGAAACTTATGAGATGAAGGGAGAACCTCAAGCATGGACTAATTTAGGGGATTCGATTCTGAACACAACAATGGCAACAGGTGTGTACAAGACATCCTTCATGATGCCCGAACTTCAATCCAACACAGCTTATATTCTTGATTTAGGTGATGTGCGTGAAACTGCCCGCGTGTTTGTGAATGGTCAAGATGCAGGAACACTTTTTTCCGTTCCTTATCAAGTGGATATTACCAAGTGCCTACATGAGGGAAACAATGCTCTTGAAGTAGAGGTGGCGAATCTTCCTGCCAATAGAATTGCTCAGATGGATTGTGATGGTATAGAATGGCGCAAGTTCAAGGAGATCAATGTTGTTGATTTGAACTACCAGAAGACCTTATACAACACATGGGATGTAATGCCTTCAGGGTTGAATGGTGAGGTGAGACTCATTCCTTGTGATATAGAGTGAAAAGGAGCGGAAAAAGTAGATGATGGTTTCTTTATCTACTTTTCCCCTTTCCATATTCCTCTCCTTTCTTGCAAAAAAGCAGGTATATGCCCTCCCCCATTGTTGCGGTTTTGTTTGTTCTGATACTAATTAGTGGTGGAACATGTATTTTCCCGAGGATTCTCTTTGCTCTATGCGGAAAAAGTTCTACCTTTGTTCATCAAAACATATCGTTCATATGTTGCTATCAGTCATACTACCTATATATAATGTTGAGAAATTTTTGCCCCGTTGCCTCGAATCTCTGCTTCGCCAAGGATTGGAGAGTGGACTGTATGAAATCATTTGTGTGAATGACGGGTCTCCAGATGGCTCTGCAAGGATTCTCGAAGCCTACAAATCTAAATATCCCGATATAATACGTGTTGTCACTCAAGAAAATCAGGGCTTGGGACCAGCCCGCAACACAGGCATGAAGGAGGCAAGAGGGACTTATATAACATTTGTGGATAGTGATGACTATGTGTTGGATGGTGGATATGCCTATCTTTGCGAGCACTTTTTAGAAGGAGAACCAGACTTGGTTGTTTTTGGCTATCGTATGGTATGGTCTCGTGACTTCTCTGTTCTACCCCAATTAGAAGAGAAGGTTACAGGAAAGATGCTGTTTGAAACAAATGGTCTGAATGCCTACTCACGCATAGATTGGATGACAGCATGGGGCAAGCTGTACAAACAATCCTTCTTGAAGAAACACGACATTCAATTTGTTCCTGTCGTGTCGGAAGACGAAATCTTTAATGCAGAAGTCTTTGGATGCAATCCTTCTTCTGTTCGTTACACTGATTGCAACATCTATTGTTACGAACAGGGTAATAGCACGTCCATCATGCACGCTAAAGATAAGGCCCGTGTTTGCAAGTATATGGGTGAACTTCTAAATAATATGGAAGTGTTAGCTCAATATGGACTTTTATCTTCACATCCAGACTTCTCAAATGCCATCAACAAAAAGGTTTTCTCTATGTACCGTCGTTTTCATAAGATGTCATATTTGGTAGAAATGAGCAGAGAGGAATGGAGAGAACTTGTGGAGGGGGTTGATGCATCGGTACGTAATCTTTATACTTTAAAGAACAAATCTAAGGTACAGAGAATGATCATTTTTCTCTACAGGATGTCAAGCTGTTCCTGCCTTTCTTATCTTGTGGTGAGATTCTTCTATCGGAATCTTTTCGTGAGGTTCATTTTGCCAAGAATCAGTCCCGTTCAAGACTCGATGAGTGATAAGTAGAAGCCATGTTCAGTCTTCTGTGAAGCCTAATGTCAGTCATCATAGAAGATTGATCATGCTTGTTGAAATCATATAGATGCTGGCATACCATGCAAATGTGTTGGCCAGCCTCCGATTTGCACTTTCCAAGTATATGGGAAAATTTTCCTGTCTGGAAAATAAAGATGTTGTCAAAAATTACCTTACCTTTGCAAATAGAAAAATTGAACTAATGAAAACCTATGAGTATGAGAAGAATCACGTTTATATTGTTATGCTTGGTGGCTTCATGGACTGAGGCGCAAACCTTGCAGTATGGTCGTCCGGCAGATTATTTTGAGGAGGCACTGGTGATTGGCAATGGAATGATGGGAGGAATCGTGTATGGCAAGACAGACACGGAGAAGATTTCGCTGAATGACATCACGTTGTGGACAGGTGAGCCTTGCAACATGAAGGTGTATTCGCCTGAGGCACACAAGACGATTCCTCTCATTCGTGAGGCTTTGAAGAGGGGCGACTATCAAGAGGCGGATCGCTTGCAAAGAGAGGTGCAAGGCCATTTCTCGCAAAACTACCAGCCATTGGGACAATTGAGCATTGAGTATTTGGATCAGGATGAGGCGGTGAGCCAGTACCGCAGATGGTTGGATATAGGCGATGCGACGGCTCACACGGTTTATCATCGTGGACAGTATCAGTATGCGGTGGAGTATTTCGCCACAAATCCAGATTCGGGTTTGGTGGTGAGGATGACAACAGACCATCCCAACGGTATTCGTGCGAAGGTGTCATTGAGTTGTCAGTTGAGGAATGAGCGATATGTGGTGGATGGCAACACGTTGGTGACAGATGGGTATGCGGGTTATGCCTCGTTGCCCAGCTATTATGATGCTCAGGAGAAGTTTGCCTACGACCCCAATAGAGGCATTCATTTCCGCACGAAGGTGATGGTGAAGGGCGAGCATGTGAGGGCTGAGGGTGATGAGGTGCTGGTGGATGGCAGCAAGGAGGTCATTCTGTATGTGGTGAATGCCACCTCTTTTAATGGCTATGACAAAGACCCTGTGAAAGAGGGAAAGCCATATAAGCAGATGGCAGATGCCCGATTGGAACAAATCACTTCACGTGCATACACTGCTCTCATGAATCGGCATGTGAATGACTACAAGAGCATTTATGATGGGGTGAGACTCTCGTTGGGCAATAGTTCTCAAGCAGATGCAAACATCTCCACAGAAGAGGCTCTGAAGGCTTATCTGGATGAGTCATTGTTCAATCCAGCCCTGGAGGCTCTCTATTTTCAGTATGGCAGGTATTTGTTGATTTCTTGTTCTCGAACACCTCATGTGCCTGCCAATCTGCAGGGACTTTGGAATGAATCTGTCTTGCCGCCTTGGTCGTGCAACTATACGAGCAATATCAATGTGGAGGAAAACTATTGGGCGGCTGAAACGGCAGGTCTGTCACAGATGCACCAGTCTTTGTTTACCTACATGAAGGCATTGCAGGGCTCGGGAGAACAGACTGCCAGGGCTTACTATGGCGTGGATAAGGGTTGGTGTTTGGCTCACAATACAGATATATGGGCAATGACTTGTCCTGTGGGTCTCCACACTGGTGACCCCATGTGGGCTAATTGGAATATGGGTGGCGCATGGATCAGCACACATATATGGGAGCATTATACGTTCTCTCTGGACAAGGATTTTCTGAGAGAATATTATCCTGTGTTGAAAGGGGCTGCCGAGTTCTGTTTGGGTTGGCTTGTTTCTACCAAGGACATGGGTGTGGATGGAAAGGAGTATCTGATCACAGCCCCTTCCACTTCGCCAGAGAATGTGTTTGTGACCGACAAGGGGTATCATGGTCGCACTTGCTATGGAGGCTTTGCTGATATAGCCATGATTAGAGAGTGCTTGACCGATGCAAGGAATGCAGCGGTTGTGCTGGGACAGGACAAGGATTTTGTGGCTCAAGCCAATGATGCCCTCTCTCGTCTGCAACCTTATAAGATAGGACGAAGGGGAAATCTACAGGAGTGGTTCTATGATTGGGAAGATGAAGACCCTCATCATCGTCATCAGAGTCACCTCTTTGGTGTGTATCCCGGTCATCAGATAGAGGATGGCGTGAACACGAAGGAGGCTCTCTACAGGGCGGCATCCAAGACTCTTGAGTTGAAGGGAGACCAAACAACAGGGTGGAGCACAGGATGGCGTGTGAACCTCTATGCTCGATTGCGTGATGCCAAGAATGCTTACCACATGTATAGGAAGTTGTTGTCGTATGTGAGTCCCGACGGCTATCAAGGTGCTGATGCTCGGAGAGGTGGCGGCACATATCCTAATTTGCTTGATGCACATTCCCCTTTCCAGATTGATGGTAACTTTGGTGGTTGTGCGGGTGTGCTGGAAATGTTGGTGCAGAGTAATTTTCGAATGGTGGACAGCAAACCCTCTGTCAGCATAGAACTCTTGCCCGCTCTGCCTGAACAGTGGAAAGATGGAAGTGTGGAGGGAGTGTGTGCCCGTGGTGGAATCAAGGTGAAGATGGATTGGAGAAATGGTCGGGTAGAGTCCTTGATGCTTACCGCTCAGAAGGCTTGCAAGATTCAGTTGATGATGAATGGAAAAGAGAGAGCCGTTCAGTTAAAGAAGGGAAAGAACATGGTAAACCCCTGAATTCCCCTTTCATTTGACATGTCATGAGATGGAA
>JAAYDO010000061.1 GCA_012729225.1 Bacteroidales bacterium
AAAGGTACAACTCTTCCTAGTACAACAAAGGTTGATCTTCTTAATCTCTGGATTAAAATTCCATCAATGGAAGAACAAACTCGATTTGGTTCTATTGTTGAACAGGCCGATAAATCAGAATTTGTTGGTTGCAAATCGCAATTTATCGAGATATTTTATGGCATGGAAACTACTCCTGTAAAAGATTATATTGATGATTCTTTTCCTGGTGAATGGGGTACTGAAGATAAGGATGGTAATGGAGTAAAGGTTATACGTACTACAAACTTCACAAACTCAGGAAAGCTGAATCTTGCAGATGTTGTTACCCGCAGCATTGAAGATAGGAAGGTAGTTAGAAAGCAAATTAAAAAGTACGATACCATACTTGAAAGATCAGGTGGAACTGCTGATAATCCGGTGGGTAGAGTTGTGCTATTTGAAGAAGATAACTTGTTTTTGTGCAATAACTTCACGCAGGTTTTGAGATTCAAAGACGTTGATCCAAGGTTTGCATTCTATGCATTATACTACTTCTATCAGACAAATAGAACTGCAATCAGAAGCATGGGAAGCAAGACGACAGGAATTCAGAATCTCAACATGAGTAAATATTTGGAAATCGGCATTCCAAATGCATCAGATGAGGATCAGAAAGCGTTTGTTACAATTGCAGAACAAGCCGATAAATCAGAATATTACAATTAGAAACAAAAATATAATAACATATGGCATACTTTAACGAAGAAAATACGGTTGAGCAAATGCTCATTAATGCGGCAGGACAATGCGGTTGGATATATGTGGAACCGCAGTTTGTTCCGAGACTTCCTGATGAAGTTCTTGTTGTAGAATGGCTCATGGAGGCATTGTTGGCATTGAATCCTATTACTGCTGAACAAGCAGAACAGGTTATATATAAACTTCGAGCTTGTATTACAAGTGGAGGAGCTTCTGATGAACTAATTACAGCCAATGATAAGTTCCGCAAGTTGCTGTTTGAAGAGAACTCATACCCATTTGGGGACAATGGCGATAATATCAACATTCGTTTCTTTGCAGGCAAGGATGATGAATATAAGAATCGTTGCATAGTGACTAATCAGTGGGAGTATCCGAGAAAGAGTAAGGAGGGAGGCAAGCGTTTAGACCTTGTATATGTTATCAATGGTATACCTATGGTTATCGGTGAAGCAAAGACTCCTGTTAAGGCGTCTGTAACATGGGCTGATGGTGCTACTGATATTATGCATTACCAGAAGAGTATCCCTGAAATGTTTGTTCCGAATATTCTAACCTTTGCAAGCGAAGGAAGAGAATTACAGTATGCAGGTATCGGATGTCCTATTGACAAATGGGGTCCTTGGTTTGCTGATGAGGAGCGTAAGCATGGTACATTGGAAGATGTTGAGCATAACTATGTATCATTGATGACTCCTGAAAGACTATTGGATATATATCGCTTCTATTCTGTTTTTACAGGAACCTCAGGAGGTAGGAAAATTAAAATTGTATGTCGTTACCAACAATATTTGGGTGGCGAAGCTATTGTTCAACGTGTTTTGTCAACATATACAAAGGGCTCTGGTCCTCGTAAAGGTTTGATTTGGCATTTCCAGGGTTCTGGTAAGTCGTGGTTGATGGTATTTGCGGCTCAAAAACTTCGTCGTCAGGAAGTGCTAAAAGCACCAACAGTTGTGATTGTGGACGATAGAATTGATTTGGAAGACCAAATTACCGGCGATTTCACACGTGCAGAAATACCTAACATTGATAGCATATCATCCAAACAAGAACTGGAGGAAAAGATCCATCAAAGAAAGATTTTGATTACCACTATCTTTAAGTTCGGTGATTTGAATGATGGTGAGGTAATTGATGAACGTGACAATATCATCCTCTTGATGGACGAAGCTCATAGAACCCAAGAAGGAGATTTGGGTAAAAAGATGCGCACAGCATTGCCAAATGCGTTCTTCTTTGGATTAACAGGTACGCCAATCAACCGTAATGACCATAATACATTTGCATGTTTTGGAGCCGAGGAGGATAAATACGGATACATATCAAAATATACATTCCAAAACTCAGTAGCAGATGGGGCCACTCTTGAACTTAATTTCAAGACTGTTCCAGTCGAAATGCATTTGGACGATGCTAAGTTGCAAAAGGAGTTTGATGAGCTTACCGACCAAATTAGCGAGGAAGACAAGAACGAATTGGTAAGAAGAACAAGCGTTGATGCATTCTTTACCGCTGAAAAAAGAATCAATGACGTTTGTAAGTATATTGTCTCTCATTTCAGAGAGTATGTGAAGCCAACAGGCATGAAAGCTCAGGTTGTTGTTTACAATAGAGAATGTTGCGTCAAGTATAAAAAGGCTTTGGATGCTCTTCTTGGCACAGATGACCAAACAACAATTGTAATGCATACTGCTGGAGATAAAGCAGATGAATATAAGGCGTATAAGCGTAGTCGCGATGAGGAAAAGAAATTGCTTGACCAGTTCAGAGACCCATTGTCTCCGCTGAAATTTGTCATCGTGACAAGTAAACTGTTAACTGGCTTTGACGCACCTATACTCCAGTGTATGTATTTGGACAAACCAATGAAGAATCATACTTTGTTGCAGGCCATTTGCAGAACCAATCGTACCTACAATGAAAATAAGAAATGTGGGTTGATTGTTGATTTTGTTGGTGTATTTGAGGATGTTGCTAAGAGTCTTGCTTTTGATGAAGAGACGGTTAAGACCATTGTTCAGAATATCGATGAAATCAAAAGTCTTATACCTACATTCATGCAACAATGTATTGAGTTCTTCCCTGGCGTAGATAGAACTATTGGTGGATGGGAGGGGCTTACTGCTGCTCAACAATGCTTAAAAGGTGATGGTGTGAAGACAAACTTTGGACGCCACTTTGCCCGCCTCAATAAAGCGTGGGAGATAGTTTCTCCCGATGCTTGTTTGGCCGAATACCAAAATGATTATACTTGGTTGGCTCAAGTGTATCAAAGTGTGCGTCCTGTAAGTGGTGGTAATCTTATCTGGACTTTGCTTGGAGCTAAGACCATTGAGATTATACATCGCAACATTGAAACTATTGACATTGGTACTCCACTAGAGGATTTGGTAGTTGATGCCGATGTGATAGATGCAGTCCTTGAAGATGAAAAAGCACGTGAGAAGAAGATTGTTGAAGTAGAGAAAATGCTTCGATTGAGATTGGGCGAGCATAAAGGTGATCCTAACTTCAAGAAATTTGCAGAAAAATTGGATGAACTACGTGAACGAATGGAACAAAATCTAATCAGTAGTATTGATTTCTTGAAACAACTTCTTGCATTAGCAAAAGACTTGCTTGAAGAAGAAAAGAAAAAGGATGAGTCCCAGGATAAAAGAGCAAAAGCTCGTGCTGCCTTAACAGACCTTTTCCAAAGTATTAAGACTGAAGAAACCCCAATTATCGTTGAGCAAGTTGTAAATGATATAGATAATGAGGTGGTTAACATTGTACGTCAATTTAATGATGCATTCCAAAGTGTTACAGCCCGTAGAGAAATTAAAAAGAAACTACGCGCTATCCTTTGGGTTAAGTATCAGATAAAAGACAATGATGTATTTGAACGTGCATACCAATATATTGAGATGTACTATTAGTATTTTGTTCATTCTGTTGTACAATGGCACAATACAAGCAATCTGAAATCACAAA
>JAAYDO010000074.1 GCA_012729225.1 Bacteroidales bacterium
CGCAACAGAACGTTTTCCTACGCCGCCTACCTTGACATCCTGCGTGAAGGGACTGTGTAAAACACCATAAACTACGCGGAAAACCTATGCCGAAACCAAAACATCCTCCATTGTGTTTTGTGGAAAACCACGCAATAGGAGGATTGTTTCTATGTCCGTCGACTACAAGCACATGGTCGTTTTTTCTAATGTCATCTTCTGTCCAATATTATATTACATCAGTAAGCAAAAGCAGACAAATAAAGTTGCTAATCAAGTCGTACATAGGAAGTCTCTCAAAATTCGATTTTGTATGTTTTGCTTGAATATTCTTCCATAATCCAAACGAATATTGTAGCATGTTGTCCAGAATTATCCGTTAATGTCCGGTTTCCTCCCGAAGGATAAGGTCGTTGTCCGCTTTTATCCCTTACTGTCCTATTCTGACTTCTTTTTGTCGATTCTGTCGGATTGAAAAGCGCATTATTCTGTTGCTTGAAGAGTTGTTGGAGCTTTCCTTCTGTCTACATCCATTTTATGTCCCAAAGAGGGAGCGAGAAAGTCTCCGGCGCTCGTTCCGGGTCAATCGATTACGTGGTTATTGACTGAATTCTTTCGGATAGTAAAAGTGCAAGTATCCTTCGCTTGATCGGTTGTGACAGACCGCTGGCTGCGTCTTGATAGCCTTGAGATATCGAAGAAGGACCGGGGCGGTTCAATGCCCCGGTATTGCTGCCACCCCGCGAAACCTGCCCCGCCGCTCGGATCGCCCCCAGCGCGGCCCTCCTGTAGGGCACTAAAAGCAAAATGATCTTGTCCG
Organism: Bacteroidales bacterium; assembly: GCA_012729225.1. Classification (GTDB taxonomy): domain Bacteria; phylum Bacteroidota; class Bacteroidia; order Bacteroidales; family Bacteroidaceae; genus Minthosoma. The sequence goes on from JAAYDO010000074.1 coordinate 800, forward strand.
AACGACCGATGAATTATCCCGTTTACACAGTTTGCGGGAATCCTGCTTTTTCAGTACATGTTAGAACCTGTCGTATATGTTCGATTAGTTCATTCCACGGTACCCATTTTTCTCTGCGTGGCCGAGCAAATAGAGAAAAGCAAAAGCAGGAATGCGGATCAGGTTATCCCCGGACTTCGTATTATGGATGCCGAAATCATCAATATTCTTTGTAACAACGATTGATGCCGCCGCTTCGCTGCTGAGTTCCGAAATTGCATCGTCATCAGCAATAGGAGCGCCCTCCCGATATTTGACCTCAATCAGGATATTTCTAATGTTTGGATATTCCACGATAATATCAATTTCCTTTTCTTTTCTCCCGCCCCGATAATATCCTACAGAAGTTGCCTGCTGATAATAAAATGCAGCAACATGTTTATAGACAGCCGTTTCTACAATTTTCCCCATTTCGACTGGGTCTGTAAGGAGAGAATCATCCATAAGGACTGCATTTCGGATAGCTGCATCCGCAATATATATCTTGGGCTTTGCCTTCAGCACCTTTTTCCCAGCCATATTGACAGGCCAACTCTGATAAATTAAATTCGCGCTTTCCAGATAACGAATGTAATTCTCCACTGTAGGCCTGCTAACCCCGCTTAATTCTTTTGCTATTGCTTCAATTGAGACCACCTCAGAAGAAACGTTGCAAAGGTACAGAAAGATCCGTTCCAATTCTGTGGCATTACGAATATTATATAGAGAGGGAATGTCCCGTTTAAGGACTTTGTCTACCACATCTTCTCGCATGATGTGTTGCGCCATAATATCGTTGTCTGCCAAAGCAAGTTCAGGAAAGCCCCCCACTTGCAAATATCGGTTGAAGTGATTCTGCACCCTGGAGAGTTGGAGCATAATCCTCGTGCGCTCTTGCTGCGTTTTGTACAATAATGGGGTAACCTTTAATTCTTTGGGGAGGGTGGGGCGATCAACGTTTAATAGCTCGCAATATTCGTAGAAGGACATCGTTGGAACTTGAATCGCTGACCAGCGACCTGCTCCACTTTCCTGGTTCCCTTTTATGAGCGCAGGACTTGCAGAGCCGGTTGCTACAACCCGGGTGTCCGGTTGCATATCATAAATCGTTTTCAGCCACTTGTCCCAATCCTGCGCGTATTGTACCTCGTCGAAAAAGTAATAGACATCTTGTTCGGGATAAATGTTCTCGTGGTAACACTCCAGAATTTCATTGAATGCGCTGAGCTTCAATATGGGATGATCCATTGAAATGAAAATAATTTTCTGGGGCGGAATGCCGTTGTTGAGCAAATCTTCAATCATTTGATATTGTATCGTCGTTTTGCCTACGCGC
>JAAYDO010000137.1 GCA_012729225.1 Bacteroidales bacterium
ACGAGCTTAGGCAGGAACTTGCGGAAGTGATTCTGAGCGAATCCAAACTGTCGGAGGGCGAGCAAAAAAACTGATAGTGGCGGTTCATTTGGGCGACCTCACCATGAACTGCCGCAGTTGTTTAAGCGGGAGAAAGATTCAATGCGAGTATGAAGTGCCCGGACAGGAAGTCTGGGAACTATACGGCGAGCAGTACCGAGGATGCCCTTTCAAAATCGTCACGAGACAGTCGGCGAATTTTTTAAGGGCATTTCAGTTTTATAAGCAGGGATATCTGCCTAACAGCGGGAGCTGGGTAGATCAGTCGGCGAAGATGTTGGACGCTTTTGAGGTCATTGAGAAGGAGCTTCAGGCGATTGAGCTTGAGCGGGAAAAAAGAAGGAATCGGTTTAAGCGATGACGAATAAAGAGCTGTCAATCATATTGCGGTTGCGGGACGAGGCGACGAAACGTCTTGAGGGCGTGCGTGGCAGTCTGCAGAGATTCGCCAATTCATGGAAGCAGAATTGGCTGGCCATCACTGCCGCCATTACCGCCAGTATCATGGCGCTTCGCAAGGCGTGGGATCTTATGGAGATGGGTGCGAAAGCCCAGCAGATAGAGGAGAGTTTCAGGCGAATGTCGGAGAGCGTCGGCATAAACGCCGGTGAGATGAAAAAGGCTTTGATGGAAGCGTCGCAGGAAACAGTCAATTTCTCGAACGTCGCCGATAAAGTGTCCGCTTTGATGGCTCAAGGGCTGAACATGGATCAGGTAACGGCGCTCATGCGGCAGGCACGGGTTGAGGCACGAATATTCGGCACGACCACGGAAGAAGCGTTTCAAAACATATCCAGCGCAGTTACCGGCGGTTTGGTCACAACGCTACGCCGGTCGTACGGGCTTCAATTATCGCTTAAAGAGGCGGTTGAGTCTTACGCTCGTGCCACGGGAAAAACCACGGAGCAAGTGGAGAAGTACCACATGGCGCAGGCGATCGCCAATCATATTTTGGAAAGAAGCAAATCGCACCTTGAGGCGGTCAATCTTGAAATGATGACCAGTTACGAGAGAGTACAAATGCTTAAATCAAAATGGAACGACTTCATGGAATCCGCTGGGCAGATGTTGTGGCAGGTGCTCGGCTTCCTGCAAGGATTCGCCAATCATTTAGTGGCTGGGGTGTTCACGATTCTTGAATACGGGGCTGGAGCGGTGAAGGCGTTTATTCAGGGGATTATCAATGCTCTTAACGGTCTTTTGAGTTTTGGGTCAGATTTCTTTCAGAAGCTGATGGTGCCTCTGATCAAGTTTTACGAGCTTTTGGGAAAACTTCCCGGAACTGTCGGTGAGACGTACCGGCAGGCGGCGGCTGAGGTTGAGCGGTTTTCGCAGTCGTTAGAGGATAACACCATTCAGTTTAATGTTGATGGTCTTACGCAAGGGCTTGAGGATGCGAGGCAGGCGTTTAATCTGGCCGCCGAGGAAAGCGCAAAAGAAGCGATCGCTCAGTACGACCTTGTGTTCGCCAAGGTTAAAGACACGGGAGATAAGACAGCCGAGATTTTGAAGAACGTCGCCAAGGAAGTCGGTAAAGGGGCGGAGGAAGCTGGCAAACAGTTTAATGTCATGGAGGAGTTTGCCAAGCAGTCAGCTCACAATATGCAGAATGCTTTCTCGGAGTTTTTCTTCAAAGCGTTTACTGGCGAGCTTCGCAGTATCAAGGAAGTGTTCGCTAATTTCGGCAGGGCGGTTTTGCAGATGATCTCAAACATCTTGGCGAAGCTGTTGCTTATCAAGATTTTCACGGCGATGGCCGGTGCGGGCGGCACGATCTTCGGCGTTCCGGTAGCGAGCTTGTTTCATCAGGGCGGAGCGGTGCAGAGGAGGAACAGGGCGTTTATTCGTGCGCACAATGGTCTCGCTCCTGATGAGGTGCCGATCATAGCGCAGACAGGCGAAGGGATCCTTTCCCGCAGGGGCATGCAGGCGTTGGGTGGCTCGGATAATTTACGGGCGCTTAATAACGGCGATTCTATCCGGGGAGAGGGAATCACCATAAACGTCAATCAGGTTATTCAGGCTTGGGACGCTCAGGATGTGTGGAGAAACCGCAAGATGTTATCCAACGCCATCGCTGATGACATTTACAACAACGGGAAAATCCGTTCGGTGATCAGGAGTTACGCATGAGCGAATTCACGTCATTGCCAGATTTTGTTTTTGAGGAGTCGTTGGAATACAAGACGCTCATTTCGGAGTTTGAGAATGGGGCGGAGCAACGCAGACGCAAATGGGCTTCGCCATTGCGGAAGTGGAGACTGCGGTTTAACAACCGAGTAAAGCCCGACATGCAGTCGGTGCGGGATTTCTTTAAGAGCAAATACGGGGCGTTTATGGCGTTCACATGGACGAACCCGAACGACTCAGTCGAGTATTCGGTGAGGTTTGTTGAGGACAGTTTCAAATTCACGATGAAGGCGCACGAGGTATATGACTTTGAGTTTGACTTGATGGAGGTGAAGTAATGCCTCGAGACGTTGATTTGACGTTTAAACAGGAGAAGGCGAAGCAGGAGAACGCTCCGATTTTTCTTTATACGCTTGAGGCGTATGACGGGGTGAACGATCTGCATTTAGCCGGGTTTGATCACGATGTCACTTACGACGGGGTCGTTTACTCAAAGT
>JAAYDO010000083.1 GCA_012729225.1 Bacteroidales bacterium
ATCCTTACAGTTCTTGCGTTCAAGACACAGGTAGGTCCGCAACTTCATCATGAACACACCCCAGTTCGGGATAAGAAATTAGAAAAGTGAGAGCTGCTTTGTATCTTCAATGACATATCCTACAAGTTATATACTCTTTCTGGTAGATGGGGAAAGAATGGTGTCAGAAGGAGCAGGAGGCAACATCAACCTTAGTCAGATTGATGTGAACAGCATCAAACGCATAGAAATCATCAATGGGGCCGCATCTGCTCTATATGGGTCGAATGCTGTGGGGGCTGTGGTGAACATTATTACCAAACAACCCACAGAGAGGTTGGAAACTGGAGCAGAGGTGAGGCTTGAAAGCCACAATACGCTTTCCACCAAGGCCAATGTGTCCTTTGGTCTCAACAAACTTAAAAGTCTCATCAGTGGTTTTCGCAACACCTCAGACGGATTTGGAGGCAATGGTAATGGTCCTTATGCTGCAAGATATGAGGATTGGGGAGGTAATCTCAAACTGATGTATCAACTCAGCAAAAGAGTGGACATAAACCTCACTGGACGTTATTTCAGGCATGAAACCTTCAATCCTACAGGAAGTCTGAACTCTTCTCATCCGCTCACACACACGTTTTCAACAGGGTTGAATGGAGGCTACACCTCCGCAGAGGGGAAATACAGAATGTGTGCCAGTGTCAATTTCAGCAAGTATTTCGACATGGATTATCTGGAAAGGCTCTCCACCTCACGAATGGCCAATAATGTATCCTATATCTCATCAAGAGTGACGAACACCTTCACACCTACAGAGAAATGGGAAATCGTGACAGGGATGGAGCAAAACCACGAGCAGACCTATGCGACCAGAATGTTAGGAGCAGTGCCCACCAGCAAATCACTGGATGATTTCAACGTGTTTGGTCAGGCTCAATACACCATGATGACAAACCTTGATCTCATCGCTGGTGCCAGATACACCTACAACAATCAGTTTCACTCTGCCTTCACACCCAAACTCTCCATGATGTACAGACAAGGAAGGTTCACTTTCAGAGGAGGTATAGGCACAGCCTTTCGGTCTCCCAGCATCAAGGAGCTCTACTACAATTTTGATCATCAAGGCATGTTTTGGGTGTATGGCAACAAGAATCTGAAAGCAGAGAAGGGAGTGTACAGTTCACTTTCAGCAGAATACACCCAAAAGGACTTCAATGCCTCCCTCACTTGCTACTGGAATCATATAGACCAGAAGATTACCCGATATGAGGTTGTCAATCAGATGGGAGGTAATGAGAGATACTATAAGAATGTGAGCAGTGCATCCCTAAAGGGAATAGACATGAATGTGTCATATGTGCTGTACAAGCAACTGGTGGTGAAAGGAAGTTACAGCTTTTGCAATGCTTGCGACAACTCTACAGGGCTTCAACTCTCCAGCAACGTGAAGCATAGTGGAACGGTCTCTTTCACATGGAATGGAAATGTTGCACGAAGTCCCTTCTCTCTTCAACTGGCAGGACGAATGACCTCTCCGAAATTGTATCAAAAGATGGTGACAGACGAGAACGGGCAACAGCACGAGGAAAGCACACAGTCAAAATCCTACAACATATGGAAGATGACACTGGTCAAGCCCTTCCTCATCAATCGACACACTGTGGAGTTCACAGCCAAGTGTGACAATCTCTTCAATTTCAAGGAGATTTCCTTTATCAATCCTGGTCGGCAATATATGATTGGACTCCGTTACGCATTCAAATAAAAATATTACAAACATCTATTTATCAGAAAATCTACAACAAATTCAAAAACTCATCTGTTATGAAAACAAAATTCATCTGTTTCATGATGCTCACAGCATCCATATTATCCTTTGTGTCATGTTCTAAAGACGATGACAACCCTGTACCCGTCAATGAGACAAAGGAGAGTTACATAGATGCCACTTCTAAAACGATGTGGACATATTTCTCCCTGAAAGAAAATAAGATTGTGGGGACAGGGGAAGAGAATGAAAGCGACAATGCCGCATGGGCTACTCGCAAAGACTGGGATATTGCCATCTGTCGATATAATGTGCGCACCAATAGCGGAAAGGCTACCCATGTGGGAGCTCAGGGAGGTGTCTATACCTGCAATGCCAGCATCTCCTTCAGTTCGCTCTCTTCTGTGCCAGAAGGAGCAACATTTATGACTGACGAGATTGTCACATCTAAAGGCATGGGCGGTATCACATCTATTGTAAAATCTACAGCCACAGTTATCACCTTCCAAATGAAGGAAGACGGCTCGCTTGTCATGCCACCCGTTTATCAGAAATCTCCCATCTATATTTTCCGCTCTGCCGATGGACAGCATGGCTATAAGGTTTCGTTCACGCAATACTTGAACGAGGAGAAGGTAGCAGGTCATGTGAAGTTCTATTCATCACAACTCTTTTAGCGGAAAGAGGCACATATTCAAGCAAGAGCGAGGAGCATCAAAAATTCCACCTTTGATGCTCCTTCCTTGTCTTGAGCCATTAGAGATTCCTATCCATAAAAGAATACCTATTAATCAGTACTCGACTTGAATTGTGAGTATAAAAATGGAGCACACACTACTATTTGAGTAGGGATGTACTCATTGGAGCAAGCAATATAGAGGAAAATGAGTATTGTGCACTCCATCGCTTGGCAGTACCTTTGCGGAAAAATTAACCAATAACATTTATCAAGGATGATTCACAAAATTTCACTTCTCACCTTTTCTACTTTGATGCTGGCTGGCAGTGTTTCAGCAATAGCACAAGTGAATGTTGCAGACTCTGTGATGAGTCATGCAGGAGGTGGCAAACTCAGTGTGGGCGGTTATGGCGAAGTAGCCATGAGCCGTCATTTCTATAGTGATAATGGCAACAGATACACAAAGCCTGAGAAATACAAGAAAGATCCAAGTCATGGGAGGTTCGACATTCCTCATGCCGTGATCTATCTCGGCTATGACTTTGGCAAGGGATGGACGATGGGCACTGAGATTGAGTTTGAACATGGAGGCACGGGAACGGCTATCGAATATGAAGCCGACGAGTCAATCGAGTTTGAGCAGGAAGCCGAACGTGGCGGAGAGGTTGAGTTGGAGCAGTTCTGGTTGCAGAAGAGTTTTTCACGGGCACTGAACTTAAAGATGGGACACATGGTTGTGCCTTTTGGTCTGACCAATGCACACCACGAGCCTCTGAACTATTTCACAGTCTATCGACCAGAGGGCGAGAACACGATCCTTCCTTCCACTTGGCATCAGACAGGCGTGTCACTTTGGGGACATGTGGGACATTTCCGCTATGAGGCTCAACTTCTGGCAGGACTTGATGCCTTCCATTTCAGTCGTAGCAATTGGATTCAAGGTGGCACTCGGTCGCCCTTTGAGTATGATGTGGCAAACAAATATGCTGTTTCCATTCGCTTGGACAACTACACTATCAAGGGTTTGCGACTGGGTGTGAGCGGTTATTATGGCCAGTCCATGCACAACTCTGTGCCTCACGATATGGAGTTTGGCGAGGCGAAGAAGATTAAGGGTAATGTGTATTTAGGCTCGTTTGACTTCACCTACAAAAGCCACAACTGGATAGCGAGAGGCAATGTGGACTATGGCTATGTGAGCGATGCTGACAAAATCACAAGCTATGTGTATCCCAACACAGCGAACGTGAAGCCCTATCAGTCGGGCAATGGAAAGAATTTTGGCAGTCATGCCATGACCACTATGATAGAGGTGGGCTATGATGTGTTCTCACAGTTCAAGCGTCTGCGTGACGATGGTCAGAAGCTCTATGTGTTTGGACACTATGAGTATTATGACTCCTACATCCATGCCAAGACCAAGCAATGGACCAACAAGAACGTGTTTGCGGCAGGCATCAATTACCATCCTATCCGAGAGATCGCCATCAAGGGCGAATATCACTTCCGCAAGTTGAAATCCAACTACAACAACGAGCCATCTATTAATATAGGAATGGTGTATGAGGGTTTCTTCTTGTAATCAACAGAAAACATTCTAATTAAAAACTAATCAAAATATCAAAACAAATGAAAAAGATTTTTCTGCACGTGTTGCCTTTTGTGGCAGCCACAGTCCTTTCACTCGGCTTCTCTTCTTGCAACAACGATGATGAGAAGGAAGACAACAATGGTTCGGGAACGGTGATGAAGGCTATCGTCACGAACTATGTGGACAACATCATCTACCCCACCTATGATAACTTGGCAAAAGGGACAAAAGATCTGCAGGCTGCATGTCAAAGCCTCTATGCCAAACGAAAGGCAGGTACACTCACTCAGGAAGACATTGATGTGGCATGCGAGGCTTTTAAGACTGCACGTAAACATTGGGAACAAAGCGAGGCGTTCCTCTATGGGGCAGCTTCAGACAATGAGATTGACCCACACATCGACTCTTGGCCTCTCGACCATGCACAACTTGTGGAGGCTCTCAACAACGACAAGGTGATTGCAGGTATCAAGAGTGCACAACCCGACAAGTTTGTGTATGACAACAATGGCAAATTTGATTCTGTATTGGGTTTCCACGGACTTGAGTTTGTGCTATTCCGCAACGGTGCTCACCGCACCCTGGCTGACATGACAAACGAATATGAGACAGAAGAGGGGCTCACCTCGGTAAAGACATTGGATGAGTGTGCTTTTGCAGCGGCAGTGTCTGGTGACCTGAGAAACATGACCTCGTTGCTCGCTTATGGATGGATGGGAGAAAATGCAAGCAATGATGTGAGAGAGACGCTAAAAAATGCTCCGTGGGTGATCAGTAGCACTCGCAATGCCGGTCTCTCAAGCAAGGGTGTTGGCTATGGCGAAGCAGTGAAGGGTGCGACCACCGCTATAGGCATGTTCTCCACATGGCAAGAGACACTCCAGAACATCTTTGTAGGTGGGTGTTCTTCCATCTGTCAGGAAGTTTACACCCAGAAGTTGGGGCAGGCATACCGTGTCTCCACAGGTCAAGGCTCAAGCGAAGATGCCAGTGACTATGTAGAGTCTCCCTACTCCAAACGCTCCTTCCAAGACTATCAAGACAATCTATACTCTATTAAACACTCGCTCTATGGCACACTGGATGACAATGCCACTGCGCCAACTGACAACTCTCTCATGACTTTCCTGAAGAACAACAACTATGAGGGTTACAGCAACTTGGTCTTTGTTCTCAACGAGGCTATAGCCTCTCTTGAGACAGCCAAGAAGAGCGGAAAGGCGTTTATCGACGCACCAGGTGACATACAGGTGAAGAACTGCATTGATAAAATCAAGGCTTTGGATGAGGCTCTCAACGAAGCAGGTTCGTGGATTCAGCGTCAGCCTGTCAAATAAACTTCTGTATGAATTCAAGCATGGAAAAACGTAGTCTTGCATATTGACAGCAAGACTACGCTTCATGCGTTAATAGCATCTCTTACCATTTATATTATAGCAACATGAAAAAGAAACCTTTTATTCCCTCTTTGGCTACGGCTGTATTGGCATCTGCACTGATTGCCTGTTCTGATGAAAACAGCAATATTGCCACCAACGAAATGCCAGAGGCAAGCTTCGTGGGACAAGCCATTGCCAATTTCTCTGCCGACGAATGGTATCCAGGCGGTCTGCTGGGCACAACCGACAACATAGGCTCAAGTGCCTATTCGGATCAGACACCTGTAGTGGACCAAGACCCAAACCTCTTTAATGCCTTTTTCTCTGGAGAGCAGATGTTTGAGCACAACTACACAGAGAAGAAAGCACCCTTCAAAGGTTTAGGACCTGCTTCTGTGCGCAGTTCATGTTTTGACTGTCATCCTGAATACGGTCATGGCAAATGGATGCCTCAATACACCACAAAGTATGGAAACGGCAATGGCTATCTACTCGTCATCTATCATCCCGAGTCTGAAGGCTCAAACGATGGACCTTACATCTCGGAAGTAACAGGAATGCCACAGACCCAAGCCATGCCTCCGTTCCTTCCACCTATTGAGGAAAGTGGTGTGCATATTGATTGGCAACACGTGACAGCAATGGAGAGCGGACTGCCTATGGAGTTTCCTGACGGAGAGAAATATGAGTTAATCTATCCAGAGGTGAGCATCGCACAGTCTGCCTTCAATACAAGCCCTCGTCCTACCAACTATGCCGTACGTTTGGAATCTACGATTGGCGTGAACGGCACAGGTCTGCTGGATGCCATCCCCAATGATTCCATCAAAGCACAATATGCCAAGACTGCGGCTTTCTTCCAACGTTCAGGCATGGATGTGGGAGAATATGTCAATCCAGCCTTTTGGGATGCTACAGCTAACGACTTCACTCCCGGAGCATGGTATAGTGTGGCCAACGGCAGATTAGCCGCAACAGGTAAATATGCAGACAACAGCAATGCCACAGACGCCAAGTTTGTGAAGCGTTTCACCTATGCTCTGACACGTGGAACTCTGCAAGATGGTCCTGGTGCAAATGCTATCTGGAATATCACCAATGTGAGCAGACCCGACCGTCCTTATCTCTATTCCACCTCTGCATGGGCTAAGGCCATGAGCGAAAACAAGGATGTGATAGCAAAGATCAAGGCTGACCCCACATCGCCCTACCATGCAGATGGGACAGAGGAAGGAATTGCTGATGCCGTGCGTAATCTGCTCGACCCTAAGACCAACCAGTTTGACAACAAATGGCACAATTTCACACCTGACCAGACTGCCGACCAGTTTTATGAACTGATGGTGTGGCATCGTGGTCTGGCTGTGCCCAGAGCAAGAAACCTAAACGACAAAGCAGTACAGCGAGGCAAGCAGGTATTCATGGAAATAGGTTGTGCCACCTGTCACAGACCAACATGGAAGACAGGCAAAGACAACTACTGGAAGCCCGAGGTGTGTGGCACAAAACCTCTGCCTCAGTATCCCGAACAAACCATACACCCATATTCAGACATGATGCAACACAAACTCTACATGAAGAATGACATACGTGGCAGCTGGTGTCGCACCACTCCACTGTGGGGGCGTGGTCTATCACTTATCAACACAGGCGCAGAAGACCGTTTGCATGACTGCCGAGCTCGCAATGAAGTGGAGGCTATCATGTGGCATGCCTACAGCAAGAAAAGTCATGCGTATGCCGCTACTGTCAAGTTCTACAACCTGACGAAGGAAGACCGTGATGCTGTGGTGAAGTTCCTTCGTTCCATATAAACAACAAGAATGACTCTGAAGAAAATTGTTTCAGCACTCTATATTCTCCTTACCACCGTGATGGCTTTTATCACGGTGGTGGAGAAATATGAGGGTACAGAATATGTCTCCACCCACATGTATGGCTCATGGTGGTTCTCTCTGCTGTGGGCTGCCCTTGTGGCAGCAGGAATTGTCTATATCATCAGACGTAAACTACGCAAATGGGATGTGGTGCTCTTGCATCTCTCTTTTGTAGTTATCCTCACTGGCGCATTGCTCACTCATCTCTTCTCTTTTCAAGGAACAATTCACCTACGCATAGATGAGACAACGCATGAATATATAGAAGTGGGGGAAAACCTGCTGAGCAAACAGGCTAAACCATTGCCCTTCAAGATCAAGTTGAACGATTTTGATATTCTGTATCATGATGGCTCCACTGCTGTGGCTGACTATTGTTCAAGAATCACTATTATAGATGGAGAGCACAATGTGGATGGGCAAGTGTCGATGAACAATATCATGACATACGGAGGCATACGTTTTTACCAGAGTTCATACGATGAAGATGGACAGGGAAGCACCCTGCGCATCAATAGTGACCCTTGGGGCATTCCTACCACTTATGTGGGCTATGCACTCCTATTCTTCTCGCTCATTTGGTTACTCATTAATCCGAGAGGCACGTTCCGCAAGTTGCTGAAGCATCCACTCCTACAGAAAGGGGCGGTAGTGGGGATACTTTTCCTCTTTTCTGCCAGCACACTTCATGCACAGACGACCACCGTATTGCCCAAAGAGGTGGCAAGCAGAATGGGAGAACTCTACATGCTCTACAATGATCGTGTGTGCCAGATGCAGACCTATGCCTATGATTTCACCAAAAAGCTGTCAGGCAAACGCTCGTATAAAGGTTGTACTCCCGAACAGGTACTGACAGGCTTTATCTTTTGGAATGATCAATGGACTCATGAGCCTATCATCAAAGTGAAAGGAGATGAACTGAAGAAGGCTTTACATCTGGACAGTTATATTTCGCTCAATGATTTATTTCGTTCGGATGGATATATTCTCAAACAGTTGGTGGAGGAATACTACCAGACCAACAACCATGATGCCCTACACGAGCAGGCTGTCCGTTTGGACGACAAGGTGCAGTTGATTGTGGAACTGCGCATGGGCAATCCTCTCAGAATCTTTCCTAAGACCACAAAGGGAAAGACAGAATGGTTTGCCCCCAATCAGCATCGCTATCCTCTCACAATCACAGGAGAAGAGAACATGACGATGCGACAGACATTTAATCATCTCTATCAGTATGCACTCTTGGGGCAGAATGGTGAGTTGATGAAATTGGTGGACAGAACGATTCTTCACCAAAGGGAAAATGCTGGCACAAGCCTCCCTTCTGTCAAACAGGTAGAAGCGGAACGCCTCTACAACAAGTATCCCTTTGCCACCATTCTATTCATGGTGAATCTCACATTGGGATTTATGGCATTGTTCTTGGCTATCCGCAGATTTGCAAAGCCAGAAGAAAGACTGCTCAGACTAAAGCATAGTCAATGGAGTGTACTGCTATCTGTGCTGTTGGGATTGTCTTTTGTGACACTCAGCCTAACAATGGCCTTAAGATGGATCATCAGTGGCAACATCCCACTGAGCAATGGTTATGAGTCAATGTTGAGTGTAGCATGGTTTGTCATGTTGATTACTTTAGCAAGCAACATCGCATGGAGACACCTTTCTTCACTCATCACAACCTTTGGCTTTATGCTGTCAGGCTTTTTCCTCCTTGTGAGCCATATTGGTCAGATGGATCCTGCAATTGGACACATCATGCCAGTGCTGAACTCTCCCCTGCTGAGCATACACGTCAGTGTGATTATGATGAGTTATGCCCTACTGGCACTTACCTTCATCTGCGGACTCATAGGTCTCCTCATGAAGAGTCAAGCCAACATGCTACAGGTGCTGAGCCGAATCTTTCTATATCCAGCCATTGTGACAATGGGACTTGGCATCTTTATTGGAGCCATCTGGGCTAATATCAGTTGGGGAACTTATTGGAGTTGGGACCCTAAAGAAACTTGGGCACTCATCACCTTTATGATTTACGCTGTGGTGCTACACACCCAGTCCTTTCCTGTCTTTGCACGTGCTTCCACCTATCATTGGTATATGGTTATGGCTTTCTCCAGCATTATCATGACCTATTTCGGAGTCAATTATTTCTTAGGAGGAATGCACTCTTATGCCTAAACAATGTGAGTTTGACGAATCCAGAAGATGGCAGTTGATTTCGATGGTTGGTGCATCTTTTCAATCATGCTTCTTCTCTTTTATTTTTCGACAAAATCATGGGTCATTCAAGGGGCATTTGCCTACTGTGCAAGAAAGGTGGAAAGATTTTGGCACGTTTTGTCGCTGGACGACTCTTGCAAGAATGTGAACAATGTTATCCCTGCATCCAAGCATCCTCATATCTTCTTCAAACAGAATGATTTATGAATGATATAGAGCACCATGCTTATGAGGTGAAAAATGCACCATTGTTCGTTGGTCATCGCACCATTGTTCATTGACACTTGCACCATTGTTCGTCAGCCGTTGAACAATTGTTCGTTTGTGCATGAAGAATGCTTCGAGCATGAGAAATGCAAAATGGCAGGGAAATCCTGCCATTTCATCTTTACAAACGTCTGATTTTATTTACCCCTCCTAATCATTGAGGCAGGGCATGGTAAATTCTTCATTTCCTCATCTCTTATCTTCTTCTAAACGATACTTTTTTCTTTTATCTGGATAGGAAACATTTTCTTTTATTGCTGTCCGGTAAAACTTTTTGCTTGATGAAAAATTAGAGCTGACACTTCTCACGAGGTATCAGCTCTTTTTGCTAACTTTGAGTTTGAACAAAAAAACAGCTAGCAATGAGCAAAAGTAC
>JAAYDO010000194.1 GCA_012729225.1 Bacteroidales bacterium
TAGAACTTTCCGTATGGCTTCTGTGTAATCAAGTCAGTCTTTATTCGAAAGAATGACGTTCAAGGTCTGTGGCGTAAGCTAGACAAGTGGCTGATGTCTGTGAAAGTCTGTGGAGTCTGTGTGAGAAATAAAGTAAAAATTGAAAAGAAAAATATGAAGAAGATAATAACTATGATGAGCCTTGTACTGGCTAATATGACCCTGTCAGCCCAAGAGATTCAGACCTATTCATTTGATGGCAGAGAAAAGTCTGCCATTCAAGTGAAAGCAGAAGATGTGTATTCCGAAGCCAAAGGTTATGGCTATGACTTTCAAGATGTGATAGCAGAAGCACGGAAGAGACAGAATGAAACTTACCGTCTTTCGGATGGAATCTACTATTTCTCCGTAAGTGTTCCAGATGGCAACTACAAGGTGACTGTCACTGTAGGGTCGGGGAAGCAGAAGGGAAACACCACCCTGCGCGCTGAGTCACGTCGCCTCTTTGTACAGAATCTCGAGACCAAAAAGGGGGAGTTCAAGACCGCTTCCTTCATTGTCAACAAACGCAATACTATCATTCAGCTTCCTGATGGCAAGACCGATCGTGTGCGTATCAAGAAACGTGAAGAGACCAAGATGAACTGGGATGATAAACTCACCATTGAGGTGAATGGGGATGCGCCTACGGTATCTTCTATCCGTATAGAAACAGCCAATGATGTCCCAACCCTCTGGCTTTGTGGTAATTCCACGGTGGTAGACCAAGACTATGAGCCTTGGGCTTCGTGGGGACAGATGTTTCCTTGTTGGCTGACTGATGAGGTGGCTGTAGCCAACTATGCTGAGAGTGGTGAGACCGCCACCTCCTTCATTGCTGCTGGACGACTGAAGAAAATCCTCTCCTTGGTGAAACCTGGAGACTATCTTTTTGTGGAGTTTGGACATAATGACCAAAAGGAGAAGAGAGCGGGTAGTGGGGCATTCTACAACTTTGCCTATGCTCTCAAGCAATTTGTGGATGAGGCTCGTGCCAGAGAGGTCACCCCCATCTTCATCACCCCTACCCAACGTCGCTCCTTTGATAAGAATGGCAAGATGCAGGACACTCATGCCAACTATCCAGAAGCCATGCGATGGGTGGCTAAAGACCTCGGTGTGCAACTCATCGAACTTCAAGACATGACCCGTACCTTCTATCAAGCCCTTGGCGTGGAGGATAGCAAGCGCGCCTTTGTCCATTATCCGGCAGGCACTTACCCGAACCAAACTTCTGCCTTTGAGGACAACACTCACTTCAACCCCTATGGTGCTTATGAGATTTCCAAAATGGTTGTCGAGGGAATCAAGTCTCTCAACCTTCCTCTTGCCCGTTTCATCCGTTCGGACTACGTCCCCTTCAACCCTTCTATTCCCGATGACTGCTGTGCTTTTCACTGGAATGATGGGGCTTTTATTGATGTTGTCAAACCTGATGGCAATTGATTCTTGCTTCCCTTTTTCGTTTTTTATAAATCCGTGATTGTTTTTCTCACAGAGTATATGGTTCGTGAGTAAATACCGCATAGTTCTTAGTTTCCAACCATATGGTGGCTGATCGTGAGGTACACACAAAAATATA
>JAAYDO010000049.1 GCA_012729225.1 Bacteroidales bacterium
CAAATGCCAATCGGTGCACTTCTCTGCGCAGATAGCTAGTTTTACCTTGACGTTGATGCAGTACAACATCCTTTGTACGGTGAAGCGATTTGAATCTTACGAAACCGTTGGTGCTCTCTTTTCTGAGGCCACTGATGATACTCTCGAGTTGTCCATTACGGACAAGATATGGGAACTTATCCTGGATGCCATCCTGGAAATAGCAGAGCTTGTCTCTGCTGATGCCAGCGAGTTGCTCAGTGCGCTTATTGATGAGAATCCTAAGTTCCATAAACTTTTTAATATGTATAATTTAAACGTCGCTTGATGAATACATATTCACTTGCGAAACTTTAGTATATAATAAAAACATACTCAAATTGTTTTCCCTCATGATGTATCACATTTATATACTCACCGTGAATCAAATGACAATAAATCACTATCAGCCCATGTATTTGATAAATAAGCGACCACAGATGATTACGAGAAAAGAGACAGCCCAATTCAACAGGGTGAATCATACCATATTGGGGGTATGGTTGGTTGAAGCAAAGGAACTCTATGTATGTGAGGTCAAAAACGCACGCATGGTTCATGGGGCATCACACCATTGTTCATGGCCACTTGGAGCATTGTTTGTTTGCCATCGCACCATTGTTCGTTGAAACGTCAAGAATGCTTTGGTCATGTGATGTGTCAAATAGCAGAGAAAGTTTATCGTTTCATGCTCTCAAACGCATGGTCTTATTCACTCTCTCCATAGAATGAAGAATGCGAATCTGACGAACTTGGGTTGATTGCTGAACTTGAAAATAAAGAACAGGTATATTCCGTGATCAGCAACCATATGGTATAAGAGTGGCAACTATATGGTATAAGAGTAGTAACTATATGGTATAAGAGTGGCAACTATATGGTATTTACTCACGAACCATATAGTCTGAGAAAAAGAAAATATGCCTCCTTCTTTGTTTGTGTTTTTGCTTGGCGGAAGAGTCCATCAACTGATTGCTCCCCAGTTGATATTGGTCTTTCTCAGTTCTCTGAGTCTTCTCCAAAGGATGTCGTTTTCTGTGTTTCGTTCCTCTGGGTCTGAGTCAATGACTGACTGGGCAGTGTCTCGTGCCAAGGTGAGGATTTGTCCGTCTTTGGCAAGATTTGCAATCTTGAGGTCGAAAGCCATGCCAGACTGCTGTGTGCCTTCAAGATCGCCAGGACCTCTTAGTTTGAGGTCTTGTTCGGCAATCTCAAATCCGTCGGTGGTATCTACCATGACTTGCACTCGTTTGCGGGTGGTTTCTCCTATTTCAAACTTTGTGACCAACACGCAGTAGCTTTGATCGGAGCCTCTACCCACACGTCCACGAAGCTGGTGCAGCTGGCTGAGTCCGAAGCGTTCGGCATTTTCTATAATCATGACAGAGGCGTTGGGCACATTTACACCAACCTCTATCACGGTGGTGGAGACGAGGATGTGGGTTTCGTGGTTGGCAAATCGTTGCATCTCCGCATCCTTGTCCTTCGGTTTCATTTTACCATGAACCTTGCTCACCTTATAGTTGGGGAAGGCACGTGCAATTTCTTCATAGCCAGCCTCAAGGTCTTTGAGATCCAGTTTTTCTGTTTCTTTGATGAGTGGATAGACGATGTAGATTTGTCGGCCTATAGACAGTTCACGATTCATCAACTCATAGATGCGAGGGCGATGGGCATCGAACATGTGGATGGTGCGGATGGGTTTTCGTCCAGGTGGAAGTTCGTCGATGACACTGACATCGAGGTCGCCATACAGGGTCATGGCGAGTGTGCGTGGGATGGGGGTTGCTGTCATCACCAACACATGGGGTGGAACAGTGTTTTTCATCCAAAGTTTGGCACGCTGGGCCACACCGAACCGGTGTTGCTCATCAATGACTACAAGCCCCAGTTTGTGGAAAAGCACATTGTCTTCTATCACAGCATGTGTTCCCACAAGAATGTCAATGTCTCCAGTGACAAGTCCTTCCAATATAGCGGTGCGTTTCTTCCCTTTCACTGTGCCAGTGAGCAATTCCACCCTTACAGGCAAATCGGCCAAAAAGCCACATAGTGTCTCTCGATGTTGTTCTGCCAAGATTTCTGTGGGAGCCATGATGCAAGCCTGACAACCGTTGTCGATGGCAATAAGTGCAATCATAAGTGCTACTAATGTCTTCCCGCTTCCCACATCTCCTTGCAAGAGCCTGTTCATCTGTCGTTGAGACCTCATGTCGGCTCGGATTTCTCGGATAACACGCTTTTGAGCCTCTGTCAGTTGGAATGGTAGGTGATGGTAGAAGAAACGATTGAAGTTCTCTCCAATGGTGTTAAAAACCATCCCCTTGTAGCGTAACTGGCGATCCTTCACATAACGAAGAATATTCAGTTGCACATAGAAGAGTTCTTCAAACTTCAGTCTTAGCTGTGCATGTCTGAGTGACTCTGGTGAAGAAGGGTAGTGAATGTTATGGATGGCATCGTTGTGTGACATCAGATGATGCTTCTGAACGATGTAGCCGGGTAGTGTCTCTGGTAGGGGAGTCTTGAGAATCTTAAACATGTTGGCCGTGAGTTTGGCCATGCCTGCCGATGTGAGCCCGCTACGTTTCATCTTCTCTGAGGTGTTATAGCTGGGGCATAGACCCTTGAACACCGATGGTTGTGCATCCAAAGACTCTTGAATATTGGTATTTGTCGGATTCTCTTGAAACAAATTGCCTGTGGTGCATGCTTGCTGTTTGATTTCTTCGGGTGCATTCTCCATTTCAGGATGGGCTATTTGAATGCGTCCGTTGAACACGTTTGGTTTGCCAAATACAATGTAAGATTTATGGCAGTCGTAGGTCTTTTTGATATATTTGATACCTTGAAACCATACGAGGTCGATAAATCCTGTACCATCTGAAAAATGGGCAATGAGTCGCGCACCTCTTCCTTCACCTGTTGTTTCGAAAGAGAGTATTTGTCCGCATAACTGCACATAGGGCATGTTCCCGTTGATGTTGCCGATTTTGTAGATACGGCTTCTGTCCACGTATTTATAAGGATAATACACCAGAAGATCGCCAACGGTGGTGATGTGGAGTTCGTTGGCGAGTAGGGTAGCGCGGTTGGGTCCTACTCCTTGCAGATATTTAATATCTTGACTGAGTATATTCATTCATATGTGGGACGATGGCAGGCTTTCTGGCTGCACATCCTTCGTGTCATTCTTTATTTGACCATTACACGGTCTCCTAACAGTTTTGCCAAATTACGGCGAACGCCACTCAGTTCATTGATGCGTCGCAACGTTTCCATCATCTTCTCAGCATTGTTCTTCACTTCTGGGCGTGTCAGGTCTGCATTGCATTTTTTCAGTTCCTCTTCAACAATGGCATTCTTGTAGTCGAGCAAGAGTCGCTCCAGATAGGGGACAGACATGTCCTCTTCCGATTGTGTCATTTGGTAGGTTTTGCTCAGTTGATAGCGGTCTTCTACAAGATCGGCCGCTTCACGGCTAATTTCCACATCTTGATTGTTCAGAAGAAATTTGCTGGCGATGAAACCTTCATCATGCACATGTTGGATTGTTTGGCTCAACATTTTTGTGTAGAGTGGCGAACGTAGTTTAATCCCATCAAAAAGGAGGTCATTGTGTACAAACTCCACTAAACTGATGTGTGTGTCGTTACCTTCTGCATCTACCCCTTGGATGTCTTTCTCTCCGTATCGGGTTATCAGTGTCATCATCATCCGCTCTAAACCAATGAAGCGTTCAGAACTCTCTTCTTTCAGTTGGAGGGGAGTGCTAATGATTGGCGATGGGGTCTGATTGATAGGTTCGATAGGCTCTACAGCAGGAGTGGTCTCTATGTTGCCTGTTGCTTCTTGTTCTTCCTCTTGAACTCTTTCTGCTTCAGATAGTTTGCTCAATCGTTCTTCTCGTTCTCTTTCCCTTTGGGCCTCTTTTTTTAGATTCTCAAGAATGGCTATGCGATTCTTGTTTGCATTTCTCAAAAGTAGTGCTTCGTCTCTGTTGAGAATTTCAGCACATTCATGCACATAGGTGGAACGGATAATCTCGTCAGGAATGACAGCGATGCTCTTTAGGATGTCTTCTGTCATCTTGGCAAACTTGATGGGGTCACGTTGGCTATCCTTCATCAAGAGGTTGGTCTTGAAGAGGATGAAGTCTGTTTGATGAGCATCCACGTAAGCCTTGAATTCCTCGGCATTGTGTTTTCTTGAAAAACTGTCAGGGTCATCTCCATCAGGCAGGAGAAGAATCCTCACATTCATTCCTTCTGCCAACAACATGTCGGTGCTGCGTGTGGCAGCATGGATACCTGCCTCATCACCATCATAGAGAAGGGTGATGTTATTGGTGAAACGGTGGAGCAAGCGAATCTGCGCCTCGTTGAGTGCTGTGCCAGAGTTTGCCACCACATTTTCAATGCCACATTGGTGCATGGCTAATACATCGGTGTAGCCTTCCACCATATACACCAAATCTTCTTTGGCAATCTGCTTTTTGGCTTGGAAAATGCCATAGAGTTCATTTGCCTTGTGATAGATGAGAGAATCGGGTGAATTGACATATTTCTGGTTCACTCCTTTCGTTCGTGCGTCCAGTACACGCCCTCCGAAAGCCACCACTTTTCCACTGACATTCAACCAGGGAAATATGGCACGTCCTCTGAATCGGTCATAAATGCTACCGTTGTCACGTTTTCCACATAGACCTGTATTTACCAGATATTTCTCTTGATACCCTTTCTTTTTTGCCTCGTCTGACATGGCATTAGGGCTATCAAGGCAGAATCCCAATTTGAACTTTGCAATGATGTCATCCCTAAATCCTCGACTGCGGAAGTATGCCAGCCCTATGGCGCGTCCATCTGGATTGTTCTGCATGGTTTGGCTGAAATACTTGGATGCCCATTCGTTGATGGCAAACATGCTTTCTCTTTCATCCATCCTCTGACGTTGCTCATCAGTCATCTTCTCTTCTTCAACAGGAATACCATATTTCTTGGCAAGAAGACGAAGGGCTTCAACATAGGGAACTTGTTCCACCTCCATCATGAAGTGGACAGCGTTTCCACCTTTGCCGCAACTGAAGCATTTACATACACCTCGGGCTGGTGAAACGGAGAAAGATGGGGTTTTGTCGTCGTGGAAAGGGCACAATCCTTTATAACTTGCACCTGTGCGGCGAAGCTTGACATAATCAGATACAACATCAACAATGTTGGCGGCATCAATAATACGGTCAATGGTGGATTGTGGTATCATGCAGATTAGGGTTGCAAAAATGAAAGGATGGTGAGGCAAGATGATGCTTGCCTCTCATTTTATTATTTGATGAGGCTTAAGAACTCTTTTCGTTTCTCAATGTTTTCGAACACACCTGTATAGTAGAGCGTGGTAGTGCTTGAGCCCTGTTTCTCAATACCTCTCATCTGGATACACATGTGTTGAGCCTCAATGGCTACGATTGCGCCCAGGGGATTGAGAGATTGTTGCAAGCATTCACAAATGTCCTTGGTGAGATGTTCCTGTACTTGTAGGCGGTGAGAGAAAATATCGACAATGCGTGGAATCTTGCTCAGCCCTACAATGTTTCCATTTGGAATGTAAGCCACATGTACTTTCCCGAAGAAAGGAAGGATATGATGTTCGCAAAGAGAATAGAACTCGATGTCTTTGACCAGCACCATTTGGTCGTATTCCTCATGGAACATGGCCGATTTGAGTGTGGCAACAGGATCCATTGCATAGCCCTTGGTGAGTTCGAGTAATGTGCGCGCCATACGTTCGGGAGTCTTGATGAGTCCTTCTCGCTGCGTATCCTCACCGATGACTTCGAGGCTCTTCAAACAGCAGTCTTTTAGTATTTCTATCTGTTCTTCTCTATTCATTTCTGTTCTTAAGTTGTTATTGATAAACAAACACCTCGCTTTTGACAACGATAGCACCTTGTACTAACCTTGCACTTTTCAGTTTGTTGAGATATTCGTTGGCCTCCTGATGAGTGGCAAAGTCTCCTACACGGCAACGCCAGTTGGGAGATACAAAATCGGTATAAACAGACAGTTCTGGGAATACAGAGGCCACTTGTGAGCCAGCACGTTGTGCCTTGGTCTCGTCAGCACGCGTGCTGCCACCCCAATACACCTGAATGCGGTATCCACGTGCCTTGTTCTTTTTACCGCTTTTAATACCTACATCAGATTCTCTCTTGTCCTCCTTTTTCTCTGAAGTGAACTGCTTCTTTCCGTTCACCATATCGTTAAGAATGGAGTCTTGGTGTACTGTCACTGTGCCTTGTCCCGCACTTTTGCTGGTCAAATGATCCACAAAGTTTTGAGCAGACATGGTGATGGTACACAAAAGAATGGATAGTGTAATCGTGAGAAGTCTTTTCATTTTGAGTGAGGAAATTGAGATTTATATGATGTGTTGATTAAAAATAGATGTTGGATGTGCGAGGTGTTGCAAACCTTGTCTTGAGCATTCGGTGTGACACATCGCACATCCTTCATCATAGATATTTTTATTTGTTACTTCTTCCAAGCATCGATAATGCCCTTGAAGTCGGCAGTCTTCAATGAAGCACCACCAATGAGACCACCGTCGATGTTTGGTTTAGCGAAGAGTTCGGGAGCGTTTGAAGCCTTGCAAGAACCACCGTAGAGGATAGATGTCTCGTCTGCAACAGCCTTGCCATATTTTTCAGCAACAACAGAACGGATGTAGGCATGAATCTCCTCAGCCTGCTCAGCAGTAGCAGTCTTGCCTGTACCGATAGCCCAGATTGGTTCGTAAGCAATCACGATGTTCTTGAACTGCTCCTCTGTAAGGTGGAATACAGATCCTTCGAGTTCTGCCTTCACGACAGCATTCTGCTCGTTAGCCTCACGCTGAGCCAAAGACTCGCCGATGCAGAAGATCACCTGCAAACCGTTAGCCAAAGCGATGTCCACTTTCTCCTTCAAGATTTCAGGAGTCTCATTGTAGTACTCACGACGCTCTGAGTGACCGAGGATAACATATTCTGCACCTGTAGATTTCACCATCTCAGCAGAAACCTCGCCAGTGAAAGCACCCACTTCCTTGTCTGCGCAGTTCTCAGCACCGAGGTTGATCACGTTGTGATTGATGATTTCAGATACCTTTGCAAGGTGAATGAATGGAGTGCAGATGATCACACCGCAATTGGGTTTGTCTGCTGTGAGAGCCTCGTTGAGTTCCTTTGCCAACTCAATACCTTCCTGAAGATTCTTGTTCATCTTCCAGTTGCCAGCAACAATTTTCTTTGCCATAGTTTTGTTATTTTTATAGTTAAACTTTATGTTTAGTTGATAGTTCTTCGCTTTTGTTGATTTTTTTGTGTAGATGGGCTTTGTTCTTCTCCTCTTCTGCCTTCTTTGACCAATCCTGCAAGTCGTCCTCGTTGGGCAGGTTGTAATTGCTCCACTTCTTGATGATCACACCGTCTTTCAGCAACACTAATCCAGGATTGCCTCTCACAACCGTTTTGAGCATTCGTTCCTCTGCAATATAGTAGCCATATTCTGCTCCCGTGTGGTCGTTCCAGTAAATCTGTGCTCGCTCATCTGCCGAGGCTGTCAGGCAATAGAAGGCGGTGTTGTGTTCGCGAGTGTAATCGTATATCTCGTTCACTCGGTCAATGCAGCCTTCATCTGCTTTCATCAAGTTTGGAATGACCAAGAGAAATGTGTAGCCATCAGCATAGAGAATGTCTTCGGTCATATCTTCATCATTTGCATCAGTCACATAGAAGTTGGCTGTGGCAAGGTGGCTTGTTTCCACAGGGATACGCCGTGTTTCCACATATTTCCAACTGGAGTCAGGATCTGTATCCTCAACACTTAGTTCCAAAGTCTTGCCATCTTTCTCATAGATGATTTTGATGTCAAATTTCTTCTGAGAAGAGGTGCTGTCCAGAACTGCTCTCATATCTGTACCCACACTGTAGGGTCGGAAATCCAGAACGGGCAGACAGATGATGCAATAGATGGAGTATCCCACAATACTGCAGAGTGTCACAATGGCAATCAGCCATTTGATGCTCGACGAAACAAAGTTCTTTTGTAGGCTGTAGTTTTTACATACAAGGATGGCAAGAGCAAGTAGCACAATATTTTTTGCCAGCGTGCCTATGTTGCTTAACACCAACACGTCGCCAAAGCATCCGCAGTCTTCCACGGGGTTTGCGATAGCGATATATACAGTCAAGAGCGTCATCAACGACATGAAGCCCACCGTAATTCTTGACGTTGTATTTCTTTTGATACCAAAGAGAATATATACACCCAAGGTGAATTCTACCAGAGCTAATATGACTGAGCATCCTAACAGAAAGGTGTCGGGCAACCTGAACCATAACATGGCACTAACATAGTCTTCAAGTTTGTAGGTTGTGCCCATAGGGTCGTTTGCCTTGATAAACCCACTGAACATGAAGGTTGCAGCCAAGAGCAACCTGCTTGCATTTACAGTGATGGTCAAAAGCAGCGACTTAGTTTTCTTCGTCATGCTGAACTTCGGAGAGTTTGATGAGTCCGAACACGGAATAGTTGATCATGTCGAGGTAGTTGGCATCAATGCCCTCAGAGATGAGTGTCTGACCGTCATGCCCTTCTATCTGCTTAGTGCGGTTCAACTTCATCAGGATCAGGTCGGTGTAGCTGCTCACTCTCATGGAGCGCCATGCCTCATCGTAGTCGTGATTCTTTCGCAACATCAGTTCAAGCGCCATCTGGGCATATTTGTCATAATATTCCATGGCCTTGTCTGCATCCATGTCCTCAGTCTCGGCATAGCCCAACTCCAACTGGATGAGACCTACAATGCCATAGTTCACGATTGCCTGAAACTCTGGGTAGATGCCCTCATCCACCAATGACACCTCCTTCACCTCAAGGCTTCTAATCCTATTGGCCTTGATGAAGATTTGGTCGGTGACAGATGATGGTCTCATGATGCGCCATGCCGCTCCATAGTCGTGCAACTTCTTGCTGAAGATGTCACGGCATTCGGCCATGGCTTGTCTGAATTGTTGTTGGGTGTCCATATCTTTCGTCTATTTGACTGCAAAGTTACGGAAAAAATAGGAATTAGCGGCTCTTCCACACATGAAATAATGGATGTCTAAAGAATAATTGACCAATCATTCTCTTTTGCCTCATAAAAAAGCGTCAAGCAATGACAAATTGCTTGACGCTTATGGTCTTTAGAAATGGTATCTAAAGTGTGTCTTTATCTATGTGCACTTTCTGTGCTTGTAGTATTCTTTGTTGCACTGCTGCGAGCCACATTACCATTGGAGAATCCGTTCTGGACAATGTAGTAGTCGCTTACTACGTCTTGACGGGCAAAGTCAAATATCAATGCAGGGTCGATAGGCTGACCAAGTACTCGGGTCTCAAAGTGGAGGTGAGAGCCAGAAGAACGACCAGTGTTGCCACCCAAGCCGATGGGCTGACCAGCACGAACAATCTGATTCTCCTTCACGATCTGCTTGCTCAAGTGACCATAGAGTGTTTCAAGACCGTTGGGGTGGCGAATGACAACATAGTAGCCATAGCCACTGCCATTGTATTTGCAGATACGTACCTTTCCATCAAATGCAGAGCGGATGGTGTCGCCAATATATACCTTGATGTCAATACCTTCATGCTGACGGCCCCATCTTGGACCATAAAGAGAATTGACTTTTCTGCTTGAGGTAGGCATGCAGAAGTTTCTTAAGTCGATTTTGTAGTTGGAAGGAACGACGCCGGCACAACCTCTGAGGTTGCTTGTCCAGTCCGTATAGATATGGGCAGCAGGGTCGTTGAGGTCAGCAGAGAGAACTGCTGTATTGTTGAGCTTTACGTTTTTTACGTCCTTGAGTCGTTTGTCGGATGGTGCTTGTCTTGCAATGAGATCTTGAGCGAAAGTGCTCATTGAAATCGTTGAGAGCAAGGCAATTCCAAGTGTTTTTTTAATAAATGAGAAATTCACAGGTTTTAAAGTGTTATAGGTTTGGTAATTTTTTTGATGGTTCTCAATACTCGTCGTTTGCGTACAAGTACTGGAACACGCCAGGTGTGTAATCATAGATTTCCTCTGGCTTGAAGAATCGGTTTAGTTCAATCACAGCGTTTTCGGGCGAATCGGATGTGTGGATGATGTTCTCCTGAAAACTCATACCGAAGTCACCACGGATGGTGCCAGGGGCGGCCTTTCTGGAGTTTGTGCTACCTGTCATTGAGCGTACTGTTTCCACAGCATCAACACCTTCATAGCAACAGCACACAACAGGAGAAGCCATCATGGAGTTCTTGATTCGTTGAAAGAAAGGTTTTTCAGCGAGATGAGAATAATGCTCGTTCAGCAATTCATCGGTCAATTGCATCATTTTCATACCAGCCAAACGCAAACCTTTACGCTCAAAACGGGCAGTGACTTCACCTACGAGTGCGCGTTGTACTGCACCAGGCTTCAAGATTACAAGAGTTTTCTCCATTATGTTTTTTGTCTTCTCTTCGTCCGAGTTTTTTGGGGTTGATTGTTCAATACATCATACAAGTGCGTATTGAACCTAAAATTCAATTCTCGTTGCAAAGTTAGAAAAAATATTTTTGATTTACAAGCGTGAAACAGAGAAATTACACTTTTTTCACAAATCAAGGCATTTCTTTACTTCGGTCTCCACTTTTGTCAGCTTGTCCTTGCAGAATGTTACAAGTTCCTTTGCTTCCTTCAGATTTGCAGTGAGCGAATCAATGTCCATTTCGCCATTTTCAATCTGTTTCACAATCTCCTCAATGCGCTTCATGGCACGTTCGTATGTCATTTTTTCTTCCATGTGATGGTTGATTTGATGGTTCCTGATGCTAATGTTGTTTCTATCTCTTGACCTTCCTCCAGTTGGTTGGCATTGCGCACGGCTTTTCCGTTGATGCGAGTGATGCTGAAGCCAAGTTTCAGGATGTGGTCGGGTTGTGCGCTCTTCAGTTTGCTCTCTATCATCTCAAGATGCTTCATTTCGTTGAGGATGGAGAGAGGTGCATAGAGCGTGAGTTGTTTGTCTGACATGTCCACTCTGCCTTTGGCTTGTTCCAATCTCTGAATGCTGCTGTTTGCCAATAGACTGGAGAGCCGGTTGAGTAGTCTTTCCGCCTGTGCCTTTACTGTGGAGAAGAGCAGGGGAATCTTGCCAGCCAGCAGTTTCAGCCTGATGTCCTCATTGCGAAGCAGTTGTCCAATATGGTCAGCCAGTCTGGCTGAGAGATCTTCCAGCATGTCGAGTTCCATTTCTTGATGGTGAATGAGAAACTCGGCCGCCGCTGTTGGTGTCTTCACTCGGGTGTGTGAGATGAGGTCTATCACGGTGTCGTCCCTCTCATGCCCTATTCCAGTAATGATAGGCAGAGGGAATTGTGCCACATTCTCAGCCAGTTCCAGGGAATCAAATCCTTGCAGGTCGGAGGTTGCACCCCCGCCTCGTATGATAACCACAGCGTCCCAATCCTCCAGATGCTGGGCTATGCGGTTCAGGGCATCTACTACCGACCGCTCCACATCATTTCCCTGCATGGTGGCTTGGAAAAGTTCTGTCTTGAAGGCAAGACCACGTGGGTTGTTGTGCAGTTGGTTGCAGAAATCGCCATAGCCCGCAGCCGTTCCTGATGAGATGATGGCTATTCGCCGGAGCAGTCGTGGCAGAGGAAGTTCTTTGTTCATGGTGCTCACGCCCTCCTCTTCCAGTTGGCGTAGGATTTCCTGCCGTCTTTTTGCCATGTTGCCCAGCGTATAGGTGGGGTCAATATCCACAATGTTGAGCGAGAATCCGTACAGTTCGTGGAATGTCACTTCCGCCTCTACCAGCACCTGCATGCCCACAGCCAGTCGCTGGCCCGTGGTGTTCTCAAACATAGGTTTGATGAAAGCCCACTTGTCGCCCCACACTTGTGCTCTTGCTTTTGCCAAGATGCCATCGCCTCGTGTCTTCTTCTGCACCAGTTCCAGATAGCAATGCCGATTCACGCTCAGCGCATTAATCTCGGCTTGCACCCAATAGGTGTCTGGCATGTCGAGTTCCACCACTCGTCTCACCAGCCCGTTCAGTTCATATAGTGACAGTGCTTTCATCTCATCATTTCAGGTCTTTTGCCCATCAGCATTCTTGAGAAAGTGCCGAAGTTGCGGTCAAGGTGACTCAGTTCGTATGGCTCAATCTTCAGTGAGAACCGCATGGGCAAGCCCGTCAGTCCAAAGTACGAGCCTATGATGCAGGCAGCATTAAATGCCATGTCATCATTCCGTTTTGCAAGACTCATGCAACATTCCTGTGCCGTCTTCTTGTCGTCAGCCATCTTGAGTGTCTTGAATATCATGAAAAGGATGAGGGGCGTGTTCAGTTTGAGGAGCATTCTCAGTCGTGTTCTTTCTCCATCCACGTGGAAAGCCTCCCACATCTGGTCTATCTGTTCTTCTGTCTTGAGTTTAGGCAGCATCATGTCACATATCTTGATGGCGGATGCAGGGTCTTTCTCCTTCAAGAACTCATACAGTTCCTTCACGCTTTCCGCTTTGAAGTCCAGCGTGCCATCCTCTGCCAGATGACCCACAGCCCTCACCCCGCTCAGGTAGGCAGGTCTCTTATATATAATAAGGTGAAGGAGCGTTTCCCAAAATAGACCATTTCCCATGTCGCTCAGCACCTCTTCTCTCACCACATGCTCCGTGCGCCTCAGCTCCATGTTGCTTAGGCTGTTCAGCATCTTTGTCAGTCCTGTCCAGTCCTGCACCTTCACGTATGGCACTATTCTATCTTTCAGTCTCATTGTTCTCTTGCAACCCATTCTTCACTTTTGTGTGAAATGGAAAGATGTACAAAGTTACAAGATTTCCTGGTCAAAACCAAGAGAAGCATGAGAAAATATTTCTTACGAAGTGAAAGAATGGAAGGGGAAAAGTCCTCGCCATTGTTTTGCGGGAGGCATTTTCTCTTTCTTCAATCCTTCGAGATGCCTTCGATATGGTCTCGAGGCTAATTCCCTGTAATTTTTGAGTAGTGAAAAAGAATATTGCTCATCACCTCGCTCTCAAAAGTCTCCCCTTACGCTCATGGTGACGCATGCCTTTTTCACCAAAGGATGACCAACAGGTTTTTGTCAAGTTCGGCGCAACGCAAAAGGTGAAAAAGAGAAGAGTGTATGTCTAATCACCAAAGAGGTAAGGTCAAGGAGGTTGGAACTGTAAATTAGTAACGGAATCCTTCGTTCCGTTAAGCCATCTTGAGTAAATATTGAAAAATATTATTTTTTGGGGGTATATTTTTTTTTTGAGTTTAATTTGTTATCTTTGTATCGTGAAACATTGTCGAATCAGACATGTTGTCCCATACTTCTTGTTGCTCGTCATGTCATGGACAGCAAAAGAGGTGAGCAGATAAGGCTACGGATGAAATACGTTGCCGATTGTAATACAGCCGATATAGTGTTCTCGAAAAAGATGCCTTTGCCGTCTATACAACCATTATTCCTGCAAGAACGTGTTGTAATTCCCTGCCTCTCTGGTGAGTGTGAATTGCAAATCATTCGAGGAAAATATTTTTCTTCGGATGGATTGGACTGTATAATTGGATTGATGTGTTCAAATATCATAACGCACGGTAAGGATTAAAGTCTGCGCCCTTATCAGTGTGAAGTAACAATCTGCGGACACGGAATTTTAAAATGAAGAAAAAAATGTTTTTGTTGCTGTGCATTGCTGCCGTCTCTATCGTAGCATTCGTTGGCGCAAAGTCTTTCAAGACAAATGTGAGTGAGAGTGACTATTTGCTGTTGGCAAATGTGGAGGCTTTGGGTAATCCTACCGAGGGAACAACAAAATGTAAAAATTCGAATTGGGTTCCAGACCGATTTCTCGAAGCTGTGGACAGAACAGAGCAAGGCACAAGTCATACAAAGGGTGAAATAACGGTAGAATCAGATGGTAAAACGTATTCTGGCAATTTTGAAAAAGACCATACGTACATTATTGTTATTACCACAAAAAATTGTTCTGGAATGCAAACAGGTGCTTGTTGTGATCAAAGAAAAGTGGGCACTACCATAAAAAAGAGATAATCAAATTCTATAAAATAGCTTTGTGATGGGAAGCCTCATCACAAAGCTAATAATGAAAGGAAAAATATGAATAGAAAAACTTTGTTGGCATTAACCACAATGTTCGTTTTTGTGGCATGCAATTTTAAGCCTGATAGTGAACAATCTCTGATTGTCGTTTCAGAAAAGGATGTTACATCTGTTAAAGATACTATCATCCAAGATATAATTGATTCGATCTCAATCATACCTTTAGAGGAAACGCCTGAATGCCTTCTGGGCAATATCGGAAAAATACAAAAGGTGAACGATGAGTTTTTTGTTATGGCTGAAGGGAGCAATCGCTTGCCAATGATATACAGATTTAGTCACGACGGGAGATTCTTAAATAGAATCGGTCGCCTCGGAAATGCACGTGATGAGTATGTAAGGATTGGGAACTTTTTTGTTCTTAACGAAAAAGTGTATGTTACGGATTTAAATAAAAATAAATTTTTAATCTATAATGTCAAAGGCGAATTCATAGATAGTCATGACGGTAATGAGAATGTTAAATTTCTACATGATATGTTAGCCCTCGACAATGACAGAGCCGTTTTTTCCTACAACATCAATTTTAGTGAAAATAATGCATTATATGAGGTCGTTGATTTGAAATCCTTCGAAGTTCTAAACACAATACCAACGACATATAAGGCAGAAGGAAGTTTCCCGTATTCTCTAAAAGAAATGGGGCATGATGGCGATCATGTTTTGTTATCACTTCCTTTTGACAACAATGTCTATAAAATGAATAAAGACAACTTCACTATAGAGAAAGTGTTGTCCCTTGGATTGTGGGGCGACATTCCTTCTTTCGATTCTGATGATTTCGAAGAAATACAGGAGGCGATGGAAGAAACAGACATCAACTTGTTGTGTGGTTTTTTTGTTTCTGGTCATAAAATATTGCTTAATTCCATTCAGGGATCGGTGTTGTGGTATAGGGATTCAGGAAAAGGATTGTACTTGGAGAATGGAATGGACTTAAGTAAAACGAAGCGTTTTCCTTTCCTCCCTCTTTCTGTTTGCTATTCTGACGCCGAAGGATTTTATTCCGTTTTCTCTGCGGAAATTTTCAGATCAATGATTCAAGAAAAAGGATTGATGAATCAAGAAGAGACTCATTCTCAAAAAGTAACCAGGCCAATTGGTGAAAACAAGAACCCCGTCATAGTTAAATATATACTAAAGTCTCTTTAATATGATTTCATTGCGGGAAAAAGGGATATTCTCATCACTCATATTACTATCCTTTTTATTTGTTGGATGCACTAATGACAGGGCGATTATGAAGAAAATGGAGACTATTCGATCAAGACCAATAGATCTCTGCTTTTCTGACATGATGTGTCTTAATCAAGATGGTTTTATATCATCTTATGGCAATGATACAGAAATACCTTACCGTGTTATAGTATTCACAGGGCCTGACGAGTGTTCAACGTGCGCACTGAATAGTCTTTCAGAATGGAATGCTTTATTAGATCTCGAAAAAGAAAAGAAAGTTCAACTCGTGTTTATTCTTTGCCCCGAAAAAAGTAAGTTAGAGTCCACCATCAAGATATATCAATCTTCTGGTTTGGAACATTCTATATTAATAGATACTATCGGTGTTTTCCTTAAAAAGAATCAACACATTCCTGAAGAAGCTATCTTTCACACATTTGTGCTGGATTCTAAAGGAAATGTCATTCTGGTGGGCAATCCGTTGAAAAATCCTAAAATTCAAGAACTATTTGAAAAGATTCTTAAGGATTGTGATTCAGTGAGGGATAAATGAAGTTATGGATGATTGATATATGGCTGAACAAAACCAAACAATCAATCGTATCCTGAAATCATTCAAAACTGCGTGCAGGAGCATGACCTTGTTATTGGGTCTGCTCCTGTTTGGCTGTTGCCACACCAGTCTATGCGGCACAAGAGGGAGGGCAAGTGGGTTTGCAAGTGCCAATAGATAATCATGCATGGCAGTATCCACTATCCACAAAGCACCTCCTCATGTTTCTCCTTATGTTCCTTAGAGATGCCTTCGAGATGGTCTCAAGACGATTATGGCTTATTCTGTTTTAGTTGCTTTGCTCACTTGCCAACCGATGTGTGGCGTGAGCTCGAATGTCTTCTCGTCTTGTTCTGCCCCCCCCATAAATCCTGCCACGAATTTCATTGGTGTAGTGGCTACAGTGTTTCCGAAAGCGTCTTCCACTCGATAGATGAAATCGACAGACACCGCCTCGCTTGGCAGTTCGGAAATGTCGGCAGCACGGATGATGAAATTTGTGCGTTCTCCTTTGTTGGTGTATGGAAAGAACTTGGAGATCCATCCATCAAATTCTGTTCCGCCACCTCCGCAGTGAGGTCTGATAATTTCATCAATAGGGATTTGTGTGACCATACTTCTCCAAAACTGTTGATCAGGTTTGCCTTGGGCTGTCTTGACAAATTGTTCAAGTACGGGAATGAGTTCTTCACTCCACCATCCTAATTCATACTGCTCCAAGCAACGGGTTTTATCCAAAATCTTCTGCCAGTCTTCAGCAGTTCCTTTCAATGTTATGTATGGAATGCCACATGCCATTCTATTCACTTCGTAGGTGAAATAATGTTCCAATACCTTCATCACTGTAATCTGTGAGGCAATACGGGTGGTAGGAGTAGTTGTGCTGAAGTTGGCAGTCATTGTGCTTACAATCTCTCCTTTCGTATTCTCCTTCAGCAATGTCTCAAATTGGCTGAAGATAGATGACCAATCTACTGGTTTGCTCTTGTCAGGCAATACGTCTGAGTCGTCTTGACCGAGTAGGGGAGCGTCTGATGTGACAGACAACAGGATTTTACCCTCGTGATTCACCAGTTTCTCACGCAACTCTTCTGCATGGCTCTTGATATGTTCGGCTATTCCTTGTGAAATCAGCAGCCAGATGTCGTCGGGAGAGAAGGATAGTGGACGATGATCCGCATAGGCTGCACACACCATCTTAATAAAGGCATGTCCTACATTCCAAGGTATTTGATCATCGCTGAAACAAGAAACTAATGGCGTGTTGTCGAAACTCGAACCATAGACTTTTGCGCCCTTTACACTGAATTTGTTTACCAAGAATTCGTTCAATTTTTCACTGTCAGTAGTGGGCAGTAGGGCAGTAGGAGCTTCTAATTCTTCGTCCACCACAAATGTGATAGATTCCTTTGATGTTCTAATCACGGGGTTCTTCTTTTTCGCAGATGCCTGTGGAATAGCAACTATGGCTATTAACACCACTAATAATATAATCCTTTTCATGTCTCAGACAGTTTTTGATAGGTTGATTTGCTTTTTTGTTGTTGCAAAGTTATCAGTATATTGCAATCATACCAAGAGAGGCATTTCACAAATAATTCACATTTTGTTTTTAAGGATGAAAATAATTCACAAATAATTCACACGACTCTTATAACTGTATGAATGATGGGTTGTATAAAATCAAAGTTTGAAGGTATAAGGATGCTGAAATCATGTGGTTTCGACGAATTTGGAAGAAGCAGCAGTAGGTTTGGAACGTTTGTTTGTCTTTCCATTCATGCTTTTCCGTTTCTTTTTTTGATAAAATTCACAGGCGTTTCTCTTGAAATTCACATGATGTGGAGAAAGGGTGAAGAGATTTTGGAAGGTTTTGTCGCAGGGCGACTTGACCAAGAAAGTAAAAGATGTTCTCCTTGTTTCTTGTATTCGTTATATCTTGTTTATATACAGACATTTATGAATTCTTGAAGACTCGGTGCTTATAGGGGCGAAAACGCATGCTGGTTCGATCGTCATTGAAGCATTGTTCGTTGGTCGTTGAAGCATTGTTCGTTGGTCGTTGAAGCATTGTTCGTTGGCACTTGAAACATTGTTCAATGACGATTGAAGCATTGTTCGTTGGAGCACGAAGAATACTTCAGTCATGTGACATGTCAAATTGGAGGGGGATTCTGCTATTTTATCCTC
Source organism: Bacteroidales bacterium (assembly GCA_012729225.1). Classification (GTDB taxonomy): domain Bacteria; phylum Bacteroidota; class Bacteroidia; order Bacteroidales; family Bacteroidaceae; genus Minthosoma. The sequence continues at coordinate 18,121 of JAAYDO010000049.1, forward strand.
GCAGACATCTGCTTTTGTTTACTCTCCCTAAGAATGAGGATGGGGTGTGATGATGGTATCAAACTCGCACTGCATTACCTTACCAGTGAGAAGGTCATGCTGACACCGAAGTCGGCAGTAGTGGTAGGGTAGGAAGATTGGGAGACAATAGGCACATTGCGCTGCCAGTCAATGAAACCTGTGAGGGTGAGCAGTCGGCTGAAGATATAGTCGGCAGATAAACTCATCTTGTAGGCAGTAGCGCCACTTGTGGCTGTGGTCACTGCTGTCTGGATATTGCGGTTGAGTGCATTTTGCATTCGATAGGAGAATTCTCCACGCACATTGAGGTCATGGCTCACCTGATTGCGGGAGCGTGATGTGGTGTTGGTCTCTTCCTTCTTGTTCTTGGAGTTTCTGGCATTTCTTCCCTTTCTGCCTCTTGCTTCATTGCTCTGGATGCTCTTTGCCCCAAAGAGGTTGAGATCCTTCACCTTGTAACCCATCTTAAACACGATGTCGTTGGAGAAGTTCTCCGTGAGTGCCACACTGGTCATGGACAGATTGAGGGTGCGAATCTTGTTGTATTGCACCCCGGCTGTCATACCGCTGTTGAAGGTCATGTCCACACCCAGCAGTGGCGAGAATGCCTCGTTGATGCTGACTGTAGAGATGTTGTACATGGAACTTGGCACAGGGTTGCCTGTGGTGACATTGGTCACAAAGCCCCAGTCGTTCATGTATGACATGAAGTTGGAGAAAGAGTTGTAGGCTCCCACAGAGTAGATGCTCTTGTAGGAATGGCTGATGTTGAAACTCTTGAAGTGGTCGGCAAACCACGGAGATAACTTTGTGAGCCCGCTGTAACGAATAGACCAGTTGGGCAGGAGACGTGAGAGGGCTGGGAAGATGTCGAGCGGTGCTGAGATGGCATTTCCTCCTGTGTAGGCAGAAAGGAAGGCTGGCACCATCACATCGGCAGAGTAGAGTTCCACTCCTCCATTGGCGGCATCATAGTCCTTGCCTGCCCACTCGCTCCCTGCTGCGGCAGGATAGGTGGTGGAGGCATAACGCTGTTCGAGACGACCTTGGATGATGGACAGGTTGGTCAAGAACTGCTCGAAGTGTTTGGAGTGGTAATTGTTGCTGATGTTGCCACGGCTCTCAAAGGCTGAACTCAAAGAGAGGACGGTCTGGGAGAAACTGCCGCTCTGAGTGGTTGGCATTCCGTTATACATGAATTGGATGCTCTTAGACTTATTGACAGTGCGGCTGGCATTGAGGTCTATCTTGAGATCCTTGACTGGTTCAATGGTGGCTTTCAACTGCAAATCCTCCATTGAAGCAGAGGTGGCAGGCGTGGTGATGTTGGAATCATTCTGCATGAGCCATCCATTGCGTGCAGCCTTCTGAATATAGTTGTCATCTACGGCTCCAAAGGCGAAGCCGAGTCCTGGTGACATCAAGCCATTGATGTTCTTCTGTCCGAAAGCGTCACCAACCTCTGTGCGGAAACCAGGAAGGGTGAGTGCATAGGTGTTGCGGTAGGAGATGCTGGCGTTGCGTACCATCATCAATGCACGGGCTATAACCTGAGAGGTCTTGTACCAAGAGAGGTTTTCGAGTGGTTGTTTAGCCATCACATTGACCTTGACAGGAATGCTGTCGTGGTTCTTAATCTTGATGGTATTGGCATCTGTCTTCTTGTATTTCAGTTTGTAGGTCTTGCCCTCTGTCGTTGTGGCACGCACGATGAGTCGCTTGGAGTTCTGACCATGCCTGAGTTCTACGTCGGTAGAGTCGTTGAGTTCCACCTGTTTGGTGAATCCACGTGTCTTCCTGTTGTCATTCTTGCTGTCATCATCATCGTCATCATCATTCTTTGCGGTGGTTCGAGCATTTCTGGTGGCAGTACGAGCGGTGCTCTTCTTGGTGTTTCCATTCAGTCGCTTCTCTGCATCAGCCAAGAACTTCCACTTCTTGTAGAGTGTCTCAAAGCTGATGCGCCCGTTGAGGCTGATTGTGCGCTGAGTGCTGACGGTATTTCCAAGTGAAGTGCCATCTTCAAGTTCTGTGCCACGAGTCCAGTTGTAGTTGGCATTATAGGTGCCATCGGCTGTCATCCAGTTGAGAAGAGGTATCTTGTTGAGAGGCACTTGATAAGAACCATTGAAGGTGCTGCGGTAGGTGAGTGGTCGTCCGAAGGAAGCAATGCTACGTTTGACAGAATCCTTCCATGCTGCATACTCGTCTGGGTAGAGGTTCTTGTTCACTACAGTATAAGGCTCTTCTATCTCGGCATGAGTGGTGGAGTTCCACTGCATTCTGAGTGCTTTGAAGATGTCCCACTTGACAGAGAGGTCACGATTCCAAAGGAACTGGTCAGAGAAGGTGACAGGCAATTGTGTGCCAGCATCAATGTCGCGCTCCTGAAATTCGTAGTAGCTGCGTGTGATGTCAGAGTTGAACGAGATGCTCTGTGGCAACCACTGCAGATTTTGAGCCTTGAGGATGTCGAGCCATTTGCTCTTGCCTTTCAGATTCTTGAATGGTTCAAGAGGAGTGTATTTAGGGGCATAGTTGTAGCCCATATTGAAGCGCCAGTTCTCTTCATTCTCATAGACAATGGTCTCACCTGTCTTGTAGCGTTGGCTGTAACTATAACTGAAGTTGAAGTTGGCAGGGTCGTAAGGCATCGGCTTGCGGCTCTGTACCCCCGAGCGCCAGTTGCTGAGCGAGAGGTTTTTGTTTTTCACAATAGACTCCGTGAGACTGCTGAGTGAGTCGCGTGCAGCCTTGGTTCCACATTCGTCAAGGGCATCCTTGAGAAGCATGTCGGTGTCAAATGGATTGTATTTGGGTGAGATTTTCCTCCAAGAATAAGAATAATAGAATGGCAGATTCATCTTCCATTTCTCAGGGAAGAATTTGCCAAGCTCAAATTGAGTAGTGATGCTCCATTCGTAGAGGTTGTCAATACGACGCTCATGAACTTTCTCCTCCAATCCTCCAAAGCCTGCAGTCTCCATGTGACCGCTGACATTGACCGAACCAAGGTCGGACATCTGCACATTGAGGTTGCCTTGTGCTGCCCAGCCACCTTCGTCGGAGAAGTCCTTCATGCGGAGTTCATTAGCCCATACCTCCACGCTACCTGTCTTACGACCATTATTGCGCACACCTATCATCATGGCTTTGATTTCGCCAAGGGAAGGATTTCCGATGATGCTCACCTTGTTGTTGGGCTTATTAGGGTCGTAGGTGTAGTAGAGCTGTGTGTAGGAAGCAGAGCCGTTGGCACGGTCTTTGTTTCGTTGATGCTTGAGATCGGTGAAGATGCTAAAGTCTATGTCGAGCATGTTCTCCTCTGGCCATACCGAACGACATCCTTCAAGAGTGTAGGTGTCGTAGTTGCCAGCAGGGGTGAGGCGAAGTGGAATCTCGTATTCATAGTAGTTGCTCTTGTAGTCACTACCCATACGCACAAAGATGCTCATCTGATTGTCCTGTAGTTCTGTGTCTCCCTCCATCGCATTAGCGTGCACAAACATCTGAAGGTGACGGTAGTTACGGAAGTCCATGTTCATGGTCTTATACACGGCACGGGCATCTCCTGTGGCGAGGTTCTCTACAGTGAGGGCGAGTGCTTGCTCATTCTCCTGTCTGAGCTGAGGCTGTGAAGGGTCGAGCACACGAGTGATGCCTGGAGGCAGAACATAATTGACTGGCTTCTTGTCGTTGTTTTCCTCAATATTAACAGATGAAGAAACAATCGTTCCACTCACGCTTGGCTTGTTGTCTGTGTAGAGTGCCTGAGTGTAGTTGCGCCACTCGCCTTCCACGAGGTCGAGGTTGGCGAGACGAACCACGATGGGTTTTTCAAAGCCTGTCATATACATACGCATGAAGCGGATGCTGGAGAAGTCGCTGATTGTGCCTTGTTTCTCTTCATATTCCTCTACAGGGATGCGGAACTGATACCAAGTGACTTTCTCCTTCTCGCCATTGCGAAGGCCTACGGATGTCTCACGGGAATCGACAATGAAGTTGCGTCCTACAACCATGTCTTCAGGACGAAGGCTGACACGATACTGGTAGAAGTTCTCATACTCGTTCATCGTGTAGTCTGAATTTACGTCCTCGGCATCAGGTGTGCTCTTGTAGGCTGTGGAATAACGCTCGCCAGACCCACTGGTGTTAGGTGAGTTGCCTTCTGGTGAGTTGATATATTTGTAACGATCCAGAATAGAAGTGCGAGCCGCGTCCCAGTCACTACCACGGAAATAGTGGTAGTTGTCACCAGCAGGGTCATTGTAGAGAGAGTCATACACTTGCGGAGTGACCTTGCTCTTTATGGCATTGAGGTATTCGGCATAAGTACCAAAGGTGCGCTCGTCTGCATCAGCCAAGCCATTAAGACCAATATCCTGCTTGGGACGTGCTCCACTCTCATTGGAGAAAGAGTACACAACCGACTTCTCGCTGGGCACTCTGCCCCACACGGTCTCGTAGTAGGTGGAAGCATCATTGACTGGCATACCACTCTCGTAGGCTTTCTTTCCATCCTTGAGCACGTCTTCACTAATGTCGCCTAAGTTGAAATAGAAGTCACCGCCATAGTTGCGGTCGTTCTGTGTATAGATGAATGGGTCAAGCATCCAAAACTCGATGTACTGGATGTTGCTGGCCTCAAAGTCGCTATAGTCAATCTTTCTCATCATGCCACCCCAACGTTTCTTTGGATTCTTCAGTCGTGCATGCTCGTCCACATCAGTGTCGAGGTTGTAAGGACCACGCTCTGTAGGATAATAGGCTAAGTTGAGGATTGGGAGTGTATTGCTTTCTCCTGAGTTTGTGTCGCGGTTTGGATAGACCTCGCGCACATAGACCTCACGCACATAATGGTTGGAGAGTTGGTCGAGGTCGTTCTTGATGTGGGCAGGTGTGAGGGATGAGGAACGGCGAGTGAAGAGCGGGTCGATATTATACCATGCCAAACGAGCACGATTGTATCCATACCTCACATCGTTGGAGAGTTTTCCATATTCGAGATTGGACGGAGTGGATGAGAGCACCCATTCCTTTGGGTTGCTCACATCGTGAGGTTTCTTGGTGCTCTCGAAGTCATCAAGATAGGAGGCACTGCCTTGAGTGTCCTTGGCTTTTCCTGCTTTGAGTTGTGCATATTCTCCTGTGAAGGAAATGGAGGATGGTGCTGTCAGGTCGAGGAATGGCAATTTGTCGAGCAAGTTGGTGAGCCATTGTGACTTCTGTTTCCAGTTTACATGAAAACCCCATATCATGTTGTTGAGCGGTTCGCTACCCATAGCCACCTTGGAGGTGAGCGGTTTCTCGTTCACCTTGAGGAATGTGCCACCAATGGAAAAGTTCTTGGAGAAGTCATAGTCCCAGTTCAACCCCAGCATGGTTTTGCGCATGAGCGAGAAGTCGTCTTGGCTCTCGAGGCTCACACTCACATTGGTTCCTGCATCAATAATACTCTGGTTGATGATAGTCACCACTCCACCGCTATAGTCCACACTATAATCCTGATTCTCCACTAAAGTGACACCACCTGCGGACACAACGACAGAACCTGAAGGGATGTTCATGCTACCGAGATAAATGGTGTTAGTGCCTGAGCCCTTGAACTCACCAACGAGCGAGAACTTATTCTTCTCTGCCATCTGGCGTGCCACAGTCTTGGTGGAGTCGTAGAGGGCATCATAGCAGTATTTGTCGGCAATGGCATCATTGCCTATGCGCTGGCGTAGCCATGCGCCAAAAGGCTCAGCCACAGGGAAGATGATGCGACCGTCCTGTGCTTGCACAGTGTACCCGTCTAAGAAGTCGAACTTGCCGTTAGGATTAGTCTTTCCATTGTCGTCAAGTCGGTCAAGATTCATCATCTTGAGAATGGTGGTTTGCTTGAACTGCTCTTCTGGAATATAGTTAAGGCTTACGCCTGTGGTGTCGCTCAAATATTTGATGTCCAACTTGAACTTCTCGCGTTGGATGGATGAAGCCTTGAGGTAGTACACGTTCTTCATCATGAGGTTCCAGTTGCCAAGTTTAGGTGAACCAGAGGTGTTCTTCAGAAGTTTGACGAAGAGAGCCTTGTCATTGTCGTTTTGGTCGCTGGAGAACTCGCCCACCTGGTAGGTCTGTCCGTTGTAGGTATATTCGTAAGCCACAGCCAGCACCTGATTGGGCTGAAGAGTGCTTCTCAAACTGACATATCCCAGATGCTTATTGAGCGTGTATTCAGAAGAGGAGAGCAAACGAGCGTTCTCCACCTTCTCGTATTCTATACCACCCCTCATGATGGGGTCAAGCACATTCGTGGCCTGATCCATGTTGCGGGCGGCATTGTAGGTGGACACCATGTTGGCATAGAGGGTGTTGCTGTTGTTCTGAGGATTGGATGCACCAATGCCTGTCCATTCGGTTGTGTTGGCAATCTTCAGACCTTCAGCCAAATCTACAAGACCAATGATGTTGCGTGTGTTCTCAGTTTGACCGCCTGTGTTGGTCACCCACAATTCAATGCGGTTGATGGTGATGCCACTGGTAATGTTGGGTAAAGTGGCGCACGCTCTGTCGTAGTTATCGTGGAAATAATGAGCAAGGAAGAAGTGACGGTTTTCGTCATAGTCGTAGGCTTGAATGTCAAAGCTTGTCAGCTGGTCGCCTCCCCTACTGTTGATGGTAGATGACTTGGTCTTCTTCTGGCTCACTGCTGTCTGCAGACGCAAACGTCCAAACTGAAGATCTGTGCGAATACCGAAGAGAGCGGAAGAGCCTCTAATCAGGCTTGAGTTGGTTGAAAAGTCAATGTTACCAGCTTCCACAAGTTTGACTATCTCATCTTCTTTGCCTTGATATGCCAACTTCAGATTCTTCTGACCGAAATCGAAAGTGGCGTCGGTGTTGTAGTTGATGTCAAAATCCATCTTGTCGCCCACCTTGGCATGAACGCTTGCATTGATTTTTTCGTCAAAATCAAAGGCTTTGGTCACACGGTTGCGATCTGAGAGGGAAGGGTTATCAACATACTTGTAGTTGTAGCCAAACTTGAGTTGGGCGCTTCCTGAAGTGCGTATCTGCACACCGCCAGGACCAAAAATCTTCTCGGCAGGACCAAGGTCGAAGTGCATGTTGGTGAAGTCGAATTTCTCCTTTCCTTTGTTGACAAAGAGTGAATCGTTTCTCACCTTGAAATAGTTCCGAAAGGCCTTCTGCTCTGACCATTTCATGTATTCTTCAGGTGTCATCATCCAAGGCTGACTCAAGAAACTGTTGCCCAATTTAGTGCCGACCTTGTATAGACCTGATTTTTCGTCATATACAACCGTGTCGGTTTTTAGGTTGTCTGGATTTCTGAGGTCGAGAGAGTACTCTTCTGTATGGAGCTCTTTGGGCGAGTCGGTCTTCTTTACCCTGATGGTGTCAGCCATCAGTTCCTCTGCATTTTGTGGAACGGAAGAGGGTGTAGCGATAGGTACAAACGGATGATAAGCGCTATTGCCAACAGCGGCAATGGTGCTTATGCTTGTCATTATCAATAAGATATATATAATATTCCGAGGTGTGCGCTTCAAAATTCCTCAATCAGTATTGTGAGACTTATGCCTCTTTCTTGTTTATACACTAAGAAACGTAAAAAAAACCTTTTTATTGTATATAATATCTCTTTAATGTAAGTTTGACAAAATCAGCGTATAGCACACTCGCCGTAAAGATACCCTCCCTATGCTTTTCCGATCCTTCGATATGCCTTCGATAGACCTTCGATAGGAGTATTGTATAATTCCATCACTTTTTTCTTTTGCAACATGAAGGGAGGTGAGACCGATATGAAGGTTGAGACAGAGAGGGATGTGGGCATTCCATGCCATCAATGTCCATTTGGTGATTTTTGGAGAAATGTGATTTTTGTGAATTTATCACCATTCTGCTTTCTTCATGCTTCTTTTATGGTGCAGACTAAAGATGCTTGTGCCTTAAACTCGGTGATGAGGCGAGAGTGAATGCTACATGTCATTCGCCCTCGCCTCGTGTTGTTGATCGGAAGAAAGATTCAGTGCCTTTGTGCTTAAAGCATCTTGAGTGCCAATTTGATGACGTTCTCCACGGGTGTGGAAGGCTCTTCCTTGAGGATTGCTTTGACGGCTTTTGCAACTGGGGCAGGTGAGAAACCCAACATCTTGAGTGCCTCAACCGCTTCGTTGTAGATTTCGCTGTTGATGGCTGTTGTGGCTTTCCCGCTTTCGTTGGAAGAGGAAGAGGATTCCACTCCGAGCGACATCACCTTGTCTCTCAGTTCGACAATGATGCGTTGCGAAGTTTTTGCGCCCAAGCCCTTCACCGTCTTGAGCATGCCCTCATTGCCATCCATGATGAGTGTGGCAAGTTCGGGCGTGGTGAAACTGCTCAACATGGTGCGGGCTATGTTTCCGCCCACTCCGCTCACACTGATGAGCAGGAGGAAGAGTTCGCGCTCCTGTTTTGTGGAGAAGCCGAAAAGTACCCATGCGTCTTCACGTATAGATTCATACACGTAGAGTTTTGCTTCATCCTTGCCCTGAAGAGCAGTGTAGGTGTTGAGACTGATATTGAGAAGATACCCCACGCCATTTGCATCAATAGTTGCTTGTGTAGGGGTTAATTCGTCTATTTTTCCTTTGATGTATTCAATCATGTTTTTGTCAATAATTAGAAGATGATGGAATCTTTGTTCGATGTGTAAGAATATGTCTTTTAATGAAAAGGGTCAAGGTGCTTATCTTCTCTCTGGTTATACCGAACGGAGGGTTTCAATTTCTTGATGGGAGAGAAAACCGCCCTTTCTTATTTTTTAGATGGGTCTTGTCATTTCCTTGAGCCAAACTTGATGTTCAGTGTCAAGACGTGGGGACAAGCGTTCATACACGGTCTGCTGATAATTGTTGAACCACTGGCGTTCCTCGTCTGAAAGCATATCCACAATTATGGGTGAGGTGAGGATAGGGCAAAGGGTGAGGTGCTCGAAGGTGTAGTAAGGGCCAAAAGTGATGCCCTCTGCCTCTCCGCTCTCACAGGGTTGGGCTTCTTGCATCTTTGCTCTTCCCTTTTCGTCGGAGAAATCAGCATTGACCACAAGCATGGTGTTTTCATGTCGCACCCCATGACTTCCTTCTATGTAGATTCCAGGCTCGTCGGTGATGGTCATGCCAGGAAGCAATGGAGTGGGACGCCACTGCATGCGGAACTGATGGAGATCGATGGCTTCATGAACAGACATGAATTGACCCACCCCATGACCTGTGCCATGAAGGTAGTTGATGCCATATTTCCACATAGCCTCACGGGCAAGTGCGTCAAGCTGAGTGCCATTAGTTCCTTTCGGGAAAACGGCAGACCCCAGTTTGATCCAGCCACGAAGCACGAGTGTGTAGTCTCTTCTCATCTCCCAAGTGAGTGGTCCAAGTGGCAGAGTGCGGGTGATGTCGGTTGTCCCATCAAGGTATTGCCCTCCTGAATCAATGAGAAGGAGTCCTTCAGGTTTCACTGGGATGTCTGTCTCTGGAGTTGGGTCGTAGTGCACAATGGCGCCATGAGGGCCATATCCCATGATGCTCTCGAAACTGATGCCCTTGAAAAGGGGTTGCTCTGCACGGAATTGATATAGTTTCTCTGCCAGAGACAATTCGGTCTGACCGCCCTTAGGCACATTTTCCAATGTCCACTTCATCCATTTGACCATTGCTACACCGTCCTTTTCCATGGCATTGCGATACCCCTTGACTTCTGTCTCGTTTTTGAAACTGAGCATGCGAGTGACAGGGCTGGTCTTGCGAATGGTTTGCTGGATGGCAGAAAAAACAGCGTGGTTGGTCTTGTCGGGTTGCACGAGGATGGGGCTTCTGATGGCTTGGAGGTCAGGGATGATTTCATCATATTCTCGAATGCTGACACCTTCTCCTCTTAGATATTTTTCCACCTCGGGCGTAACCTTCTCCTTACATATATATAAATATGTGTCGGTTGGGGTGATAACTGCATAACTGAGTACAAAGGGGGTGTATGCCACATCGTCACCTCTCAGGTTGAGTGTCCATGCCACCTCTTCCAGCGAAGAGAGCACGATGGCTTTTCCAAAGGAATATTTAGAGCCAAACACGGCTTGTCGTATGCGCTCAATCTTGGACTTTGCTCTTTCGCCAGCATACTCCAGCCCTTGGATGAAAGCCTTTCCTTTAGGTACGGATGGGCGGTCTTCCCATATTTCTGCAAAAGGGTCAAGGTCTGTGCGCAACTGTAGGTTGTGGCTTTTCAAACTTATTTCCATGCTCTCCACCTCTGAGGCTGTGTTCACCCATCCATCTATCGCCACAACGCTTTCCTGCGGAAGAACGCTACCCAGCCATTCTGCAATGGTAGGCGTACCTTCCACCTTTTCCTTCATCAACACAAACTCCGTTCCTTCCAGTTGTTTGGCGGCCTGGATGAAATAGCGAGAGTCAGTCCAGAGGGCAGCTTCCTTGAGTGTCACCACGGCAGTGCCTGCCGAACCTGTGAAGCCACTGATCCAACGACGTGCTTTCCATCTTTCTGGTATATACTCGCCAGCATGAGGGTCGGTGCTTGGAACGATAAAGGCGCTAACACCTTCCCTCTTCATGAGATGTCTAAGAACTTCAATCCTGTCTTTTGTTTCCAATGTCTGTCTTTCTTTTAGTGAATGATAGAATAAAGTCTTTGTTTTGTGTTTTTTCTACAAAGTTACACGTTTTATTGTGATTTTGAAACAAATTATTAAAAAATCGTGTTTTTTTGTAACTTTTTTTGGATGTTTGCTATATTTTTTCTAACTTTGCACTCGAAAACATGAAACGAAGACATCTGACGCTTCACTCACACTCGTTTTTAGGGTTTATGAAAAGGCGTCAGTGAACGAGTTAAGGCAAAAGATAAATCACAATAACTACAATTTTTAAACAAACGTTACGATGGACGCAAAAAAAGTATTGGAAGACCTCAAGCGTCGATTTCCAAATGAACCTGAGTACATTCAGGCAGTTTCAGTAGTTCTCGGTACAATCGAGGAAGAGTACAACAAGCACCCAGAGTTTGACAAGGCAAACCTTGTTGAGCGTCTCTGCATCCCAGATCGTATATTCCAGTTCCGTGTTACTTGGATGGATGATAAGGGACAGATTCAGACAAATATGGGATACCGCGTCCAGCACAACAACGCCATTGGCCCATACAAGGGCGGTCTCCGTTTCCACAAGTCTGTGAACCTCTCAATCCTCAAGTTCCTTGCTTTCGAGCAGACTTTCAAGAACTCTCTCACAACTCTCCCAATGGGTGGTGGCAAGGGTGGTTCTGACTTCTCTCCACGTGGTAAGAGCGAGGCTGAGGTGATGCGTTTCTGCCAGGCTTTCATGCTTGAGCTCACTCGTCACATTGGTCCAGATGTGGACGTGCCTGCAGGTGATATTGGTGTAGGTGGTCGTGAAGTCGCTTACATGTTCGGTATGTATAAGAAGCTCACTCACGAGTACTCTGGTGTCCTCACTGGTAAGGGACTCGAATTTGGTGGCTCACTCATCCGTCCTGAGGCTACAGGCTACGGTACTGTGTACTTCCTCCGTGCTATGCTCAAGACTTGTGGTAAGTCTATTGAAGGCAAGAAGGTTCTTATCTCTGGTGCTGGCAACGTTGCTCAGTATGCAGCAGAGAAGATTCTTGAGCTTGGCGGTACTCCAATGACATTGTCTGATTCTAACGGTTATATCTACGATCCAGATGGCATCACTCGTGAGAAGCTTGACTTCGTTATGGAACTCAAGAATGTTTATCGTGGTCGTATCAAGGAATATGTGGATAAGTATCCTACAGCTAAGTATGTGGCAGATGCAAGACCTTGGAATGAGAAGGCAGACATTGCTCTTCCATGCGCAACTCAGAACGAACTCAACGAGGAAGAGGCAAAGGCTCTTGTTGCTAATGGCGTTATCGCTGTAGCAGAGGGTGCTAACATGCCAACAACTCCTGGTGCTCAGAAGGTGTTCCAGGATGCTAAGATCCTCTATGCTCCAGGTAAGGCTTCTAACGCAGGTGGTGTTTCTGTGTCAGGTCTTGAGATGTCTCAGAACTCTGGTCGCCTCTCTTGGGCTGCTGAAGAGGTTGATGCTAAACTCCTCTGGATTATGGAGAACATCCACGAGAACTGTGTGAAGTACGGTACTCAGTCTGATGGCTACATCGACTATGTGAAGGGTGCTAACGTTGCAGGCTTCATGAAGGTTGCTAAGGCTATGATGGCTCAGGGCATCGTCTAATAGACTGAATAATAATTGTAAATATTTTTCTCGAAATAGCAAGAGTGCATCGGATACTTTTCGGTGCACTTTTTTCTTGTCCTCTTTTGGTTGTTCAAGAAAAACAATGTACCTTTGCACATTGAAATCATTCTAATCAAAATTATATGAAAAAGAATATTGAAACCATCTGCGTTCATGGTGGATGGAAACCTACAAAGGGTGAGCCCCAACAGCTTCCCATCTATCAGAGCACTACCTTTAAGTATGAAAACAGCGAGCAGATGGCTCGTCTTTTTGATTTGAAGGATTCGGGCTATTTCTACACCCGTCTGGCTAACCCTACCAACGATATGGTAGCTAAGAAGATTGCTGCTCTTGAAGGTGGTGTGGCAGCTGTGCTCACATCAAGTGGGCAGGCAGCCAACTTTTATGCCATATTCAACATCTGTGAGTCTGGCGACCACTTTATCACAAGCAACACTATTTATGGAGGAACCTTCAATCTCTTTGGAGTGACCATGAAGAAGTTGGGTATTGAATGTACTTTCATTGACCCTGAATGGGATGATGAACGGATAGAGAAAGAGTTCCGTCCCAACACCAAGTGCTTCTTTGGAGAGACCATCAGCAATCCTGGTGGTAATGTGTTTGATATAGAGCGTTTTGCCAAGATGGCTCACAAGCATGGCGTGCCTCTCATTGTTGATAATACGTTTGCTACCCCTGTCAATTGTCGTCCTTTCGAGTGGGGTTGTGATATAATTACTCATTCTACCACTAAGTATATGGATGGTCATGCCACTCAGGTGGGTGGTTGTGTGGTGGATAGCGGTAACTTTGATTGGACTGCTCACGCAGAAAAGTTCCCTGGTTTGACTTCTCCGGATGAAAGTTATCATGGACTGACTTACACCAAGGCTTTTGGCAAGATGGCTTATAGCACCAAACTCATTAGCCAGCTCATGCGTGACCTTGGTTCTATCCCTGCTCCTCAAAACTCATTCCTTCTCAACTTGGGTCTTGAGACCCTTCACCTCCGCATGCGCCAGCATTGTGACAATGCACAGAAAGTTGCTGAGTGGTTGGAGAATAATCCAAAGGTGGCTTGGGTTAATTACTGCGGTCTGCCATCCAACAAATATCATGCGCTTGCTCAGAAATATTTACCCAATGGCTCTTGTGGTGTGATTGCTTTTGGCTTGAAAGGTAGTCGTGAAGAGGCAATCAAGTTTATGGACAATCTTGACTTTATCTCTATCGTGACCCATGTGGCTGATGCTCGCACTTGTGTGCTCCACCCTGCGAGTCACACGCATCGTCAGCTCACAGACGAACAATTGCGTGAGGCAGGTGTTGCTCCAGATCTCGTGCGTCTTTCTGTAGGTATAGAGAATGCAGGCGACATCATTGCCGATCTCGAACAGGCGATGGCTAAGATGTAATCGTTGATTACGCCAGTTCGGGATAAGTTCTCTTCTGAAAAATCATCCTGAACAGGTGTGCCTGTTGTGTTCATAACGAATCCTTACTCCATAAGCGCATCGTTTTTTTCTCAGACCATATGGTTCGTGAGAAAAAACCATATAGTTACTGCTCTTCTACCATACGGTTGCCGATCACGGAATATACCTGTTTTGCAGAAGTATCAATATGATGAGGGCTCTACCACTTCTTGTAGTAGAGCCCTCATTATGTATCAGTATTCCTGAAATCAGATGATTTGTTCAAGTTCTGAAAGGTTCTTCGCTACATCCTCGTCCGTTACCTCAAAGTCCTGAAGTGAACCTGAGAGGAACTGGTCATAAGCCGCCATGTCAATGAGACCATGACCTGATAGGTTGAAGAGGATTACCTTCTCTTCGCCTGTCTCCTTGCACTTCAGTGCCTCACGGATGGTTGCTGCGATAGCGTGACTGCTCTCTGGCGCGGGGATGATACCTTCTGCTTGAGCGAAGAGCATGCCTGCCTTGAAAGATTCCGACTGCTTAATATCAACAGCCTCCATGAGTTTGTCCTTGAGGAGTTGGCTGACAATCACACCTGCACCGTGATAGCGCAAGCCACCTGCGTGGATGTTGGCTGGCATGAAGTTGTGACCGAGCGTGTACATAGGGAGGAGTGGGGTGTAACCTGCCACATCTCCAAAGTCATATTGGAACACACCGCGAGTCAGTTTTGGACAGCTCGCAGGTTCAGCAGCAATGAAACGAGTCTTTTTGCCCTCTAAAATGTTGTGACGCATGAAAGGGAAAGAGATGCCACCGAAGTTACTGCCACCACCAAAGCAACCAATCACTACATCTGGATATTCACCAGCCTTTTCCATCTGCTTCTCTGCCTCAAGGCCGATGATAGACTGGTGGAGAGTCACGTGGCTCAACACGCTACCGAGTGTGTACTTGCAATTGGGAGTGCTCACAGCCAACTCAATCGCTTCACTGATGGCTGTGCCGAGAGACCCTTGGTTGTTAGGATCTTTGGTCAGAATGTCCTTGCCCGCACGAGTGGACATAGAGGGCGAAGGAGTGACCTGCGCACCATAAGTCTGCATGATGCTGCGGCGGTAAGGCTTTTGGTTATAAGAGATTTTCACCTGATATACAGCAGCGTCTAAGCCAAAAACCTTTGCCGCATAGCTCAAGGCTGCTCCCCACTGACCAGCACCAGTCTCTGTGGTTATGTTGGTCACGCCCTGCTTCTTGCAGTAGTATGCTTGTGCGAGGGCTGAGTTCAGTTTGTGGCTACCTACAGGTGACACACTTTCATTCTTGAAATAGATATGAGCAGGAGTATCAAGTGCCTCCTCCAGTCCGTAGGCTCTCACGAGTGGGGTAGAACGGTAGTATTTATACATGTCGCGCACCTCTTCTGGGATGTCAATCCAAGCATGCTCCTGATCCAGTTCTTGACGGCTCAATTCTTCAGCAAAGATAGGGAAGAGATCCTCAGGCTTGAGGGGCTCTTTGGTTTTGGGATTAATAGGAGGCAATGGCTTGTTTACCATGTCAGCCTGAATATTGTACCACTGTGTGGGTATTTCCTCCTCGGTGAGGAAGAAGCGTTTTTGTTTTGTACTCATTGGCATATTTTGGTTTTAGTTGTTATTTGTTTTCATTTGTCCCACAAAGGTACAATAAAGAGAGAAAAAATCAAAGAAACGAGGGATGAAATATCTCTAAATGGCAAGAAATCCGTACCTTTGTCACCAAATTGTCAAAACGATGAATGGACTTTATACGATCTTGCTGCTGATAGGCAGCAATGTGTTCATGACCCTCGCTTGGTATGGACATCTCAAACTTCAGCAAATGAACATCTCCAACAGTTGGCCACTCTTTGCTGTGATAGCCTTCTCATGGGGCATTGCCTTCTTCGAGTATGTCCTTCAGGTGCCTGCCAACAAGGTTGGTTTTGTGGGCAATGGAGGCCCTTTCACCCTCATCCAACTCAAGGTGATTCAGGAAGTTCTCTCCCTCGCTGTCTTCACCGTCATTGCAGGCATGATGTTTCAGGGAGAGTCGCTCCACTGGAATCACCTTGCAGCCTTTCTATGCCTGGTGGCAGCGGTTTATTTTGTTTTTATGAAATGATACATGTCAGCAAATATATGTAACATGTCATAAGTTCTTTGCAAAAAAAGAATGTTACCTTTGCCATTGGTTTCAGAGAAGACGAAGCCAATGACATTTTTTTATTATAACTAACCCAAAAACCGTATAGAAATGAATAAAAACTGGAAAAGATTAGCATTATCATGTCTGTTGATGGCTGGTGGCATAGCCCCTGCTGTGGCTCAAACAAAAGCCACCCTCAGAATCGACGCACAGACCAAACACCAGCATATCACAGGATTTGGTGGTTTTGTGTGCAGTCCACAATTCACCTACAACCACATGTCCGATACGGAAATTCGCAAGGTGTGGGGAAAGGGCAGCACCCTTGGATGCAACATCATGCGTATCTACATTCCTATTGGTGATGGCACAACCTCTGGCAATCAGAGAGCATGGTCGCAATCTGTTGCTACAGCAAAGAAGGCCAAGCAGATGGGACTCATTGTGTTTGCTTCTCCTTGGGGACAGCCAGCCCAGTGGAAGACTAATGGCACAATCAACGCAAAGAACAGTGATGGTACGACAGGTAAACTGAAAAGGGAGAACTGGGCGGATTATGCCAAATATCTGGAGGACTACGTGGTATATATGAGGCAGAATGGTGTGGAACTTGATGCTATTTCCATTCAGAATGAACCTGACTGGCCTGCTTCTTATGCAGGTTGCCTATGGGATGCTGGTGAGATGGCCGAGTTTGTCAAGACCTATGGGCGTCAGATCTGTTGCAAGATAATGGCTCCTGAAACACTTGCTGTGAGCGACAACTATGCCAATGCACTCAATCGGACAGACGTGATAGACAATTTCGACATCTATGGTGGCCATCAATATGGTGGCATTCAGTCTGCCTACAAGAATCTTGGCAAGAAAGGCAAGGAGATGTGGATGACCGAGTATCTCATCAACTGGAATGAGATTGAGAACAATACACGTAACTACGATTTCAACAAAGACTTCTTCAATTTCTTCTCTGCTATCAACACCTGCATGTTGGGTGACTTCAATGCTTGGGTACACTATGCTTCCAAGCGATATTATGCCATGTTGGGCGATGGTCAGCGTGGCTCTACCAATGGTGCTATCACCAAGCGTGGCTATATTATGGCAAACTTCTCACGCTTTGTTACAGGCTCTACTCGTGTGGATGCCAACTGGAGTGGCAACAGCCTGGAGAGTTCGGCATATATATCTGTCACGGGCGACTCTGTCATGGCGGTTATGGCCAATACCTCCAATGATGCTGTGGCACTCACTGTCGATCTTCCCTTCTACACTCAAGGGGGTGAACTCTATACCACATCTCAGACCAAGAGTCTTGCCAAGACTCTTGTCACTCCAGAGGAGGAAACTTGTCGCCCAGAGGTGACGATTGCTCCAAGGAGTGTGAGCACTGTTTTGTTTGTGCGTTCTCGCGATCGTCAGGTGTCCAACATGAAGGGCTCTGTCACTCGTTTTGACCGCATCAACGATATGAGCACTACCAAGACTACCTTTGGCGCTGCTTATCGCTTGTCTAATAGTACTCGTACCTTTGACCACTCCAATCCGCTCATATCCAGTCAGACCACAACAGACAGGGGTTGGGTGGCACTGAACGACCGCTACTCCGAATTGGTTCTCCATGTCAAGAGCGTTTCTTCTACAATGAACTATAGTTCGGCACTCACCACACTCATCTATGTGAACAATCAGGGTGAGGTAGCCACCCACAATTATGGTGATATGGATTTGAGCCGTCGAGAAAACTTCGACCTCGTGTTCGACCTTTCTTCAAATACACTTCCAGATGGCTGTCAGGGTGTTATCTCTATCACAAACAACAACTGGTCATCTAAACTCACCATTAATTTTGGTGATGTGTATTTCCGCAACATAGGCAATTATTCGGCTAAATTGACAGGCACTTATGTGGCAGACGACAGCAATGTACTTGAATATACAAGTGATGCTGCTTGCACGAGTCTTGACATGACTGGAGTGACAGGTCTTCCTGCTGATCTCCCTTGGCTCAATCATTCCAACAAGGTGGTGTATGTCGGAGCGGAGAGCACCCTTGATGCAGACAATGTCATCAAGTCTTCTGTTTGCAAGAGTCTGGTGCTTACAGCCGATGGCGGTGATTTCCGTCCTGCTTCAGCCTTCACTGCAGAGGCAACTTCTCTGATGGTAAATGTGGAGGGCTGTCGCCTTCTCATTCTTCCATTTGCAACCACAGTGCCTGAAGGTGTGACGGCATACGTGATGAATGATGCGGATCAGACTTGGACTTCTATTGCAACGATACCTGCCCATCAGCCAGTGCTTGTTGAGGCACAGGGTGAAGTCGTCTTCCATGGTGCAGGTGAAGTGTCTTATGCTGCCAATGCTGCAACAGGTGTGCTCCGAGGCATCTATGTGCAGACGCCACTCTATGCTGGCGACTACATCCTTGGTCAGCAAGACGGTCAGTGGGGCTTTGTGCGCCAAACCTCTGCGACCACCACACTGAAGGCATTTGATGCTTATGCCAGCCTCAATGCAACAGAGGACTTCATTCCTCTCACACTTGAACTCTCCACTGGTATCAGCACTCCATCTATTGCCACTTCTTCAGAAGGTGCTCAATACTACGATGTGCTTGGTCGTCCTCTCACTTCAGAGCAGGCCTGCATCAAGGGACGTCTTGTCATTGTTCGCATGGCAAACGGTGCTACACGCAAGATGATGGTCAGATAAACACATTTATACATACATATATAATAAGGGACTGAATCGCTGTGATTCAGTCCCTTTGTCTGTTGTCTCAAAGAGAGAAGTTGAGATACGTTGTCCCGAACTGGTGTGGATTTTATTGGGGAGCAAAATAAAAGTATGTGCGTGTAGAGATGAAACAGTAGGATTTCCCTGTCATTTCACACTTGAAATGATTGAAGCATTCTTCATGTGCAAAAGAACCATTGTTCAATGGCAACTAATCAAAGAAAATTATTACTGTCCGCTAAACATAAATTCTCCATGCCCAACCTCTTTATTACCAATGGTTGGGCATATTTGTTCACTTAGACAAGCCCCCCGGATTAGTTTTCGATTACTTCCGGAGGTGCCTCTGA
>JAAYDO010000017.1 GCA_012729225.1 Bacteroidales bacterium
GCTTGATGGGGTAAGGGGGAGGTGGGCATGGCCAATACATAATCACGTATGGAATGGCAAGACATTCGTCAGATGGAACAGCAAACTGCAAAATTAGTCTGCATCACTATTAGTTGCGGATTTTAGGGTGTAATAGCAAAGTCGGAGAAGGCGTATGAGAAATCATTTCTTTATGCTGAAGCGGACATGTTGGATATTGGATATTTCGTCAATTACAATTTAGATGTCCTTAGCAAATCTTTCAAGCAGTTTCAAGACTATATAAAACGGAAGCAGGCAGAGAAGAACGCTGCCAATATGTTCTTGAGTCTTGGAGGCATCAATGAACGGCAGGCTCAGATTCTTCAGATGTATGATGAGAATCCTACACTTATCCTTACGGTTAAGGATTTTCAGGGAAAATTCATGATTACTCCAACCACAGCAAAGAACGACCTTGTGTTGCTTATGAATCGTGGTTTAGTTCATGAAATAGCCTTGAACAAGGTGAAAAAAGGATATACAAAAGGTGATTCGTTTGACGAAGAGATAGGCAAAATACTGAAGAAGCAGAACTGATGAAATTCATCTGTTTGCTGAAGTCTGTATGAGGATAGATGTGTGTGTCTTGCTCTGAGCAGATATGCCTTATCTATGATTATCCTTCTACTTATGGCTAAGGTCATGCGTTATATGCGCTTGAAATCATACATTAATATAATGATGGGATGAGGGTGTGGAATGGTTGTTTGTTTTTTGTGTGGCATAACGTGAGGTTGCTAATGGAAGGGGAAGGATTGGTCGGTGATAATGGCTGGATTTAGGAAGTAGGGAAAAAGGAAAACCCCTATCTTCCAACTTGGGCATCGACAAAGGAATCACCTGCAATGCGCTTGGGGAAGTAGGGGCTGAATTTCTATCGGCGAATGATGATGAATTATCAATAAATTCGTGTTTAATCAATCATCGTCTTATTAAATTGTAGTTGCCAGCTTGCTTATTTCACTACAAATATAGGTTTTTTTATTCTTATTAGTTGCTAATATCATCGTTTTTTTTTAATTTTGTATCGTATTTTAACTTTTAACGGACTATTTTTATGCGTTTTACAGAACTTGCATATCCCATCTTCGAGAGGGCTATTTCCGACTATCATGTTCATAACAATATAGATGAGCCAATTGCCAATCCTTATGGGGAGAGTGGTATAGAACACGACCTCTATGAGAAGAACTGGATTGACACTGTGCAGTGGCATTTGGAAGATGTGATTCGTGATCCACAGATTGATCCTGTGGAGGCACTGAAGTTGAAGCGTCGCATTGACAAGAGCAACCAGGATCGTACAGATTTGGTGGAGATGATTGACTCTTTCTTCTGGACTAAATATAAGGATGTACAGATGAGGGATGATGCTACCATCAACACTGAAAGCCCTGCGTGGGCTGTGGATCGACTCTCTATCTTGGCTCTTAAGATTTATCACATGAGGGAGCAGGTGGAGCGTGAGGATGCCAGCGCAGAACATAAGGCTGCTTGTGGGGCAAAGCTTGATGTGCTGCTCGAACAGCGCAAGGATCTTTCATCTGCTATCGACCAGTTGATTAATGACTTTGAGGAGGGGCGTAAGATGATGAAGGTGTATAAGCAGATGAAGATGTATAACGACCCAAGTACCAACCCTGTGCTGTATAATAAGAAGTGAAAAATGAATGGTGGAATGGTGAGAAATTTGGATTACTGATAAGAGTATAGGATGCGAATGATTCTGTTTGTGTCTCTTTGACAATAGGAAAGATAGATTTTTCACCATTCACTATTCGTTCTTCACTAAACGAGAGTTTATGAAGATAGGTTTTGACGCAAAACGACTCTACAATAACTTCACTGGTCTGGGAAACCATAGCAGGACGACAATAGATATTCTGACGGAGGAGTTTCCAGACAATGATTATTATCTCTACACACCTAAGTTGAGGCTGAACGGCACTACGTTGCCCTACATGAGCAGGAAGAATTGCCATACCCTCACACCCAAGGGAGTGCTGAGAGGTAGTGCATGGCGTACCTATGGCCTTGTGAGTGAAATGAAGAGGGATGGCATAGAGGTGTTTCATGGCTTGAGCAATGAGATGCCTGTGGGTCTGTTCCACTCTGGCATAGCCTCGGTAGTGACTATTCACGATGTGGCTTTCAAGACTTTTCCGGACATGTATCATAGGTTGGATCGCACGGTCTATGACATGAAGTGGCAGTATGCCTGCAATCATGCTGACATGGTGATTGCTATCAGCGAATGCACCAAGGCTGATGTGATGAGGTTTTATGATGTGCCTGAAAGAAAGGTGGAGGTGGTTTATCAGCCTGTAAGTCCTATCTACTATCAGCCTTTGACCAAACGTGCTGCTCGCCCCTACATGCTCTATGTGGGGAGCATCAATTCTCGCAAGAACCTCTTAGGGGTGGTGAAAGCAATGGAGTTGTTGCCTAAAGACTTGCAGATACCTCTGGTGGTGGCAGGTGGAGGTGGCTCTTACAAACAGCAGGTGAAGGAATACATTGCAGAGAAAGGTATGGAGGATTTGTTTGTGTGGCCTGATATGGTGGGCAATGCGGCTTTGCAGCGTTTATACACAGATGCAGAACTGTTTGTCTATCCTTCTTTCTATGAGGGATTTGGCTTGCCTGTGGTGGAGGCTCAACTATGTGGATGTCCTGTGGTGACAAGCAACTTGAGCAGTTTGCCTGAAGCGGGTGGACCTTGGGCTCAGAAGGCTGACCCAACGAGTCCAGAGGATATTTGTGACAAGATGGTGAAACTCCTTACAGACACAGAACTTCGTCAGAAGACCATAGAGGGAGGAAGAGCCTATGCGATGGAGAAGTTTGACCCTAAACGTTTGGCTCATCAGCTGATGGGTGTGTATGAGAGTATAAGAAGATAAAAGTGAAGAGTGAAAAATCTGTTTTACTGATAGGAGCATAAAATGCAAACCTTTCATTGACAAATGAGACAGAGATGATCCGCTAATTCATGATTCAATAATGTAACGACTATGACAAAGAAGGTGTATCTGGGCATGATAGGTGATATCATGCATCCAGGATTAATTAATATTATCAACGAGGGTAGCAAATATGGTGACCTGATGATTGGGCTATATACAGACAAGGCTATCGCCACTCACAAGCGCATTCCACACTTGACTTATGATCAGCGCAAGACTGTGATTGAGAACATCAAGGGTGTGAGTGAGGTAGTGCCTCAGGAGGAATGGAGCTATGTGGAGAACCTGAAGAGGTATCAGCCTGACTATATCATTCATGGTGATGACTGGAAGACAGGTAGCGACAGTGAGATTCGTGAAGAGGTGTTTGAGGTGATGAAGCAGTGGGGCGGTCAGGTTATTGAGATTCCCTATACTCAGGGCATCAACTCTTCTGCACTGGCAGAAGAACTCAAAGGCATTGGTACTACCCCAGAGGTGAGAATGAAGTCACTTCGCCGACTGATTGCCGCTAAGCCTATTGTACGCATCTTGGAGGCTCATGACGGTCTGAGCGGACTTATCATTGAGAATCTGCAGTTTGAGCAGAATGGTGTGATGGAGAGTTTTGACGGCATGTGGTCCAGTTCTCTGACTGACTCTACCTCTAAGGGCAAGCCAGACATTGAGGCAGTGGATTTGACCACTCGTATGCAGGACCTCACCAATATCTTGGAGTGTACTACCAAACCTATCATTTATGATGGAGATACAGGTGGCAAGTTGGAGCACTTCGTGTTTACAGTGAGAACACTGGAGCGCAATGGCATTTCTGCTGTTATCATTGAGGATAAGATTGGTTTGAAAAAGAACTCGCTCTTTGGCACAGATGCCATTCAGACGCAGGATAGTATTGAGAACTTCTGCATGAAGATTCAGGCAGGTAAGAGTGCTCAGGTGACTGCAGACTTTATGATTATTGCTCGTGTGGAAAGCCTTATTGCAGGCAAGCCTGTGTCTGATGCTCTTGAGAGAGCCTTTGCCTATGTGGAGGCAGGTGCTGATGGCATCATGATTCACAGTAAGGAGAAGTCGGGTTCTGACATCAGGGAATTCTGTGCTGAGTTTAGAAAGAAACACTCTAAAGTGCCAATAGTGATTGTGCCAACCACGTATGATCAGTTCCGCACGGAGGACTTTGCTGAGTGGGGTGTCAATATCGTTATTTATGCCAATCACATGCTCAGGGCGGCTTATCCAGCCATGATGAAGGTGGCTCGGTCTATCCTTGAGAATCACCGTGCACAGGAGGCCCGTGACCTCTGCATGCCTATCAAGGAGATTCTGGAGTTGATTCCAGGAACGAAGTAATATGAAATGAAGAGTGAAAAGTGAAGCGTGAAAAATCCAAGTTTCCATTTTAATATAAAACAAAGTAATTAATAAGTTCTTATTGGTAATATGGATTTTTCATTTTTCACGCTTCACTAAAATAATAAGACAGTGAACAGGCAATTCCATTCCAAAGCATCTTTCACACATTATGCGCTATTGGCAGTACTCTTGTCAGTAGCCATCTATTTTGCTTGGCATATTGTTGCATTCACTCGTCAGGTAGGCGGATTGCTCATTGCTGTAGATTTGCTCATTATGTTGATGGTCATACAGCGAATAGTTCATACTACCTACACAATAACCTCTGAGCGTACCCTTGTGATTGACAAGGGAAAGCTCTCAAGGATTATCACGATTCCGCTCAATGAGATAGACCGCATAGACCGTATCAACAGATGGCGTATTGCAGGCAAACCTCTTATCAGTAGTCTTGTGATTGTACGAACCTCTGGACAGGAATATTATATCTCACCAAAAAACGAAGAAGATTTTATAAAATGTATCATTCAACGCAAACAACACACACAAGAGGAAGAAGAGGAGTAGGAGTAATGTTCACATTGCTTCTATCATTTTTTATTGTAGCACAAGCTCAGGAGGTCGCCACTGCTGAAGCATTCAAAGTGGACAGTGTGGGCATTGACTCTCTCTCACCCGAAGAGATGAGCATGCCTTGGGATAAGAGAGTGAAGATAGAACTGGACAAGTTGGCTCGTGAGGCAGACAACGCTTATTTCCACACTGGCATTTGTGTGTGGGATCTCACGGCAGACTCTTTTTTCTGGGGTTATAATCAACGCAAGGTGATGAGGCCTGCCTCTACCCAGAAAGTGCTCACTGCTATCTCTGCGCTAAGTGTGTTGGGTGCTCAGCATGACATTCGCACGCGTACCTATTATACAGGTAGCATTGCTGACAGCACCCTGAATGGGGATATTTATGTGATAGGTGATTTTGATCCTATGTATTCGCATGGTGATTTGAAGGAACTGGCTCGTGCCATTCGTGATTTTGGCATCAAACGTGTGAATGGCACAATCTATGGAGATGCGAGTATGAAGGATAGTGATTTATATGGAAGTGGTTGGTGTTGGGATGATGTGCCCAGCAAATATCAGCCTTTTCTTTGTCCGTTGATGGTAGAGAGAGGTCGCATGTATCCTAATTTTGGTTCTTATTCTAAAGATCCCTCTTTCCATCCCGCTACTCACTTTGCTTATTCTTTGAGTCAGGAATTGAAGAATTTGGGTGTCACTCGTCCTCAAGGCACAGCCATAGATTATGGTATGAAGGAGTGGCCAGGTTCTGGCACACTTTTGAATAATAAGATTCGTACCATCGAACAGATTATGCAACGCATGCTCAAGAACTCAGATAATCTCCATGCAGAAGCGATGTTTTTCCAGTTGGCTAACTTCAACAAGTCTAAGCGTTGTTCATGGAAAGATGGTGCTCGTCAGGTAGAGAACGTGCTTCGCAAGGCAGGTGCTTCCACCACTTACGTGAAGGTGGCAGATGGTAGTGGCGTGTCACTCTACAACTATGGTAGTGCCGAAACTCAGGTGGCAATGCTCCGTTATGCCTATAAGACTCCCAGCATCTATAAGTCTTTCTACGACGCTCTACCCATTGCAGGTGTGGATGGCACACTCGACACACGTATGAAGACGGGCAATGCCTACCGAAATGTTCGTGCCAAGACAGGTACTGTGGAAGGCGTAATCACTTTGACAGGCTATGTGACAGCCTCAAATGGACATCTATTAGCTTTCTCCATTCTCATCAATGGTGTACTCACAGGTAGTACAGCTCGTGACTATCAGGATCGTTTCTGTCAGGAATTGGCAAGATAAATCAACTTTCCGAGCGACAAAATTTCATTCTTTGTCATCACCAATGTTTAATGGAACTTAAATGGATATATAGATGGCTTAACAGAGCTTAAAATCATTGACAAAGTGTCATTTCGGCATCAGAGTTGCCTTTATGTTAAGCAGAGGTCAGAAATGTACAGAGCACCTGAACGACTCAGGATCTGGCATTTAGAACTTCAAAATGAGATGTTTAACTAAAAGATAATAAGGAGGACAAAACTATGATGCCTACTATTTATTCAACACGTAATCAGGGATGGTTTCCTACATTGTTTAACGATTTCTTTGATGACAACTGGATTCCAGCAATGAAGTATCGCAGCAAGACTCCAGCCATCAATGTTTCGGAGGATAAAAATGAATATAAGGTTGAAATTGCAGCTCCTGGCATGACCAAGGACGACTTCAAGATTCAGCTGACCAACAATGATGAGATTGTCATCAGTATGGAGAAGAAGACTGAGACTAAGGAAGGAAACGAGGAGAGCAAGGACGAGAAGAAGACATACCTGCGTCAAGAATTCAGCTATAGCAAGTTTGAGCAGCGTTTTTCACTGCCAGACCATGTGGAAAAGTCTCGAATCACAGCTGGTATGACCGATGGAGTCCTGACTATCAGCATTCCTAAGAAGACAGAAGAAGAGAAGGCGAAGGAGACATTGACCATAGAGATCAAGTAACATTCCCCTTTCCGAAACTCAATAGATGAACGCAAGGCTTTCGAGTCTTGCGTTTTTTGGTGTTTTATATATTCTTCATGTCTCCTTATCAGTAAGAAATAAGGAAATACGATGATTCTTTTTGTATTCTCCTCATTTTGATGTACCTTTGTACATATATTTATAAAGGAATAGAGTTTAAGAAGATGGAATTCAAAAGAAACATTGTTATCACAGGTGGTGCTGGATTTATCGGTAGCCATGTGGTTCGCTTGTTTGTCAACAAGTATCCAGCGTATAAAATCATCAATCTTGACAAGCTTACTTATGCTGGAAACTTGGCAAACCTTAAGGATATAGAGGATAAGCCCAACTACAAGTTTGTGAAGATGGACATCTGCGATTTTGATGCTTTCTACCAACTCATGCAGAATGAGAAGATTGACGGTATCATTCACTTGGCGGCAGAGAGTCATGTGGACCGTAGCATCAAAGATCCATTCACTTTTGCCCGTACCAATGTGATGGGCACACTCTCCTTGCTTCAGGCGGCAAAACTCTATTGGGAAAGCCTTCCAGAAAGATATGAGGGCAAGCGCTTCTACCATATCTCTACAGATGAGGTGTATGGCGCATTGGAACTTACCAATCCAGAGGGTGTGGAGTCTCCTTTCACCACCACAGCCTCCAGCAGTGAGCATCATGCAGCCTATGGCACAGACTTCTTCCTTGAGACGACCAAGTACAACCCACACTCTCCATACAGTGCCTCCAAGGCAAGCAGTGACCACTTTGTTCGCGCATACCACGATACATACGGCATGCCTACCATTGTGACCAATTGCTCTAACAACTATGGTCCTTATCAGTTTCCCGAGAAGTTGATTCCACTCTTCATCAACAATATACGCCATCGCAAGCCTCTGCCAGTGTATGGCAAGGGTGAGAATGTGCGTGACTGGCTCTATGTGGTAGACCATGCTCGTGCCATCGACACAATCTTCCACAATGGCACTATTGCAGAGACCTACAATATCGGAGGCTTCAATGAATGGAAGAACATAGACATCATCAAAGTCGTAATCAATACTGTAGATAGACTCTTGGGTCGTCCAGAAGGTGCAGACCTTGACCTCATCACTTATGTGACAGACCGTTTGGGTCATGATGCTCGTTATGCCATCGACTCTCGCAAACTTCAGAAGGAACTCGGCTGGGAACCTTCACTCCAGTTTGAAGAGGGAATAGAGAAGACCGTGAAGTGGTATTTGGAAAACGAGGCTTGGATGGACAACATCACAAGCGGAGACTACGAGAAGTACTACGATGACATGTATAAGAATAGATAAACAAGGGGTTCTGGAGGGTTTCTGCGAACGAAACCCTCTTGGATTTCCTGTCAAAAAGACTTTATAGAATTTGAATTATTGAGTTGATACCAAACAGGCTCTTTAGATAATCTTCCATTCCTTTGAGGCTTATAGTCATCAACCAATATATATAACGTGAGTTCGACGAATTCAGAACAAAGCAATCTGTGTGTCAAATGTCCTTTGTACATTGATGCACGGTTTCTTTGGGAACAGGCAATATGCTGCAATGGCGCCCAGTAAGTTGACTATGAA
>JAAYDO010000138.1 GCA_012729225.1 Bacteroidales bacterium
GCTTGATGGGGTAAGGGGGAGGTGGGCATGGCCAATACATAATCACGTATGGAATGGCAAGACATTCGTCAGATGGAACAGCAAACTGCAAAATTAGTCTGCATCACTATTAGTTGCGGATTTTAGGAATAACTACCAACGACCTCATCAAGGGCTGGAGGGATCTATTCCCTCTAAAGTCTATGGAAGAGTCGCTTAAAGCATTTTTCAGTTAAACTAATTGTTAAACTTGTTTAATATTGGGGACTAGTATAATAAAAACATGTAATTCCCATGTAATGACCACTAATTTTCATAAATAATTATTGATGTGCATGAAGTTGTTTGGAGTTACAGCAATTCGGCTCTTCAATTCTCACAAATAAAAATTCGTGGGCATTTATGGGCATTTATGTTAAATATAAAACATATCATTCCCCATAGAGCCATTGCACACAGGGAAGTAACGGGAAAGCAATAGAACAGGGGTAACTTGTTCATTGTATTTCATGTAAAATAAGGCAATCAACAATGCCCCAAATTATAAAATAAGGCAATTGGACTGAATAAATAATGTAAAACAGGGCTATGATTTGGGGATTATTTTGCATGTCTCATACAAAATAATCGTACCTTTGCAACATGAATCATCTAAATAAGAAAAAATACAAACTGATAGCGGTGGATCTTGACGGCACTCTTGTGAGAAGTGACCAGACCATATCACCTCGCACACTGGAGATGCTGAAGTATGCACAGAGTCAAGGTGTCAAGGTGATGATTGCATCGGGCAGACCTACATGTGGCACTATACATGTGGCTGAAGAATTGGAACTGGAGAAATATGGAGGGTATGTGATGAGTTTCAACGGTGGAGAGATTTGTGATTGGGCAACGAAAGAGGTGCTGTACAAGGAGATTCTCAACACAGAAGTGATTCCTTTTCTTTATGAAGAGGCCAAGAACCACGATATGCACATCATCACCTATATGGGCAGGGAGGTGGTGATCGAGGTGGAAGATAATGAGTATGTACGCTATTCGTCCATGCGCAACAGGATGCCGATACGCAAGGTGGATGACTTTCTCAAAGCCATTGAAGGAGAGAGCATTGTCAAGTGTATGGTGGTAGGAGAGCCCGATCCGTTGCGTGAACTTGAGTCTGAACTGCAAGTTGTGCTTGAGGGGAAGGCGGGTGTGTTTAGAAGCGAGCCTTTCTTTCTGGAGATTGTGCCGCTGGGCATAGACAAGGCGAAAGGACTGAAAGTCTTGTTGGAAAGGATGGGCATTGAACGGGAGGAAGTCATTGCCTTTGGTGATGGCTATAATGATGTGACAATGATCGAGTTTGCTGGCACAGGTGTGGCGATGGGGAATGCGACAGAGGAAATAAAGAATGCCGCCGACATGGTTACACGAAGCAACAATGACGACGGCATAGTATTTGCTCTTGAACAACTGGTGTCATTTACATAGGCTGACGCTTGTGGACTGATGACGCAAAAGCATCTTCTTATCAAGACAACCTATATAAACGAGGCACAAAATAGTTATTCGTCTTCTGTATAGGCCTTATTGACAGCAGTAAGCGCATTGAGTGTCTTTGGGAATCCAATGTAAGGAAGCATGCCCGTGAGGACTGCCACCATCTCCTTCTTGCTGATCTTCATGTTTTTACAGCCAAGACCGTGGTGCTCCAGCTGAGGCTGGGCTACGCCCATAGAGGCGAGGAGGCAGAATGTGACGAGTTCACGATGCTGCATGTCAATGCCCTTACGAGTGTAGAAATCGCCAAAGCAGTAAGTCTCAAGGAATTCGATGATGTGTTCCTGGCCCTTGGGTGCGTTCTTTTCCATCTCTGCCGCTGTGCCTGCACCAAAGATTCCATCTATATACTCGCGACCTTTCTCGCGTCGCTCTTCTGGGGTGACAGTGCGCTGATCCTTGAGGGGAAGTTTGATGTCATTGTTTTCAAACACCTCATTGAGTTCCAGAAGGAAGTCTATCATCTTGGAGAAACCCACATAGGGAACTGTCTGGTAGATGACCTCACGAATCTCACGTGGCTTAACACCTACATTGAGGCACACATCCACATACACCTTAAACTGTCGCATGGCATTGCAGCCAATGGTGCTGGCAAGGATGCACAAGCAACGTGTTTTCTCCAACACAGGTTCTTCGGTGAGTTTGAGAGCCTCATCGAAAGCGAAGTTATCAAAGATTTGTGTCAGTTCGGGGTCGCGCTTAAGAGTATTAACAGAATTACGCTGAGAGAAGAGTTTGCGTATCTGCTGGCGAGCATATTCACTGATTCCTGTTTCTGTCATGGTTATACTTGGTTTTGTTGTTTTTGCAAAGATAATTCTTTTTTCTAATAGAAAGAACATTTTTCAGTATTTTTCTCTTTTTTTTATGCCAAGGGAGTATTTCTTCATTGTTTTAGGGATAAATCGGGTATCTTTTTGGGGTTTTCCTTTTTGGCTTTGAAGAATATTCGTACCTTTGCATGTGATACAGATCTTTCTAAAAAGAAAAACTAATAATATATGAGTATCAAGAAAAACAGCGATACATCAAGCGTGAACAATGCCATCAAAGCATGGTGGATTGTGACTGGAATCATTATCTTCACGATGTTTTTTGGCGTTTATGCCATCTCGCAAGGATGGTTGGGCAAACTACCTCCCGTAAGCGACTTGCAGAACCCTATCAACAAATATGCTTCCCGTGTGTATTCATCTGACGAGCAACTGATTGGCACATGGAGTTATGCAAGCGAGAACCGCATGATGATTCCATACGATTCTCTCCCTGAAAATCTGGTGAAGGCACTGGTGGCCACCGAAGATGTGAGGTTTTACAATCACTCGGGAGTTGATATCAAGGCTGTGGGGCGTGCGGTGGTGAAGCGTCTGCTCATGGGGCAGAAGAGTGCAGGTGGTGGTTCTACCATCACTCAGCAGTTGGCAAAGCAACTCTACTCTGATGTGGCGAAGTCTGATGGCAAGCGCATGATGCAGAAACCCATTGAGTGGTTTATCGCTGTGCAGTTGGAGCGTTACTACACAAAGGAGGAGATTATCACCATGTATCTCAACTATTTTGATTTCCTCTATACTGGCGTGGGCATTAAAAATGCTTGCCGCACATATTTCGGGAAAGACCCCATTGACCTGAACCTCAACCAGTGTGCCATCTTGGTGGGCATGTGTAAGAACCCTTCACTGTATAATCCCTTCACACGTGGAGAGAATGGAGAATATCTGGAAAACGAGCGCTGCAAGGAGAGAAGGAATGTGGTGTTGGGGCAGATGGTGAAGGCTGGCTACATCACACAGGCTGAGGCTGACGAGGCAAAGGCACAGCCTTTGGAACTTTTGGCGAAGCCTAAGATCACATCGCACAAGGAAGGCGCAGCCCCTTATTTCCGTGACCACCTAAGGAAGATCCTGATGGCAAAGCGTCCCGAAAGAAGTCAGTATGCCTCATGGCAGGGTCAGCAGTTTTATGACGACTCTGTGGCATGGGAGCAAGACCCACTGTATGGATGGTGCAACAAGAACACCAAGAAAGATGGTTCACATTATAATATATATACAGATGGCTTGAAGATCTACACCAGTATCGACACACGCATGCAGAAGATGGCTGAGGAGGCTCTCTTCGAACATGTGGCAAAGTATCTGCAACCTGCCTTTGAACGTGAAATTAAAAACTCAAAGACAGGACCATATAAGTCGGTAGGTGTTGCCAAGATGAATGAGATTGTGGATCGATATGTGAGGCAAAGTGAAAGATACCGTGTGCTGAAGGAGAGCGGCTGGAGCGAAGAGGACATCATGAAGTCGTTCAACACACCTGTGAACATGCGTCTCTTCACGTATGGAAACTCGTATGACGAGCCAAACATTATCGAGACAACAATGACTCCTCGCGACTCCATCATCTACTACAAGAAGTTCCTGAGGGCTTCGGTATGTGCGATTGACCCGCAGAACGGACAAGTGAAGGCGTATGTGCCGGGCTTGAACTTCGAATATTTCATGTATGACAATGTGCTGGGTCCTGGCCACAGACAGGTGGGCTCAACCATCAAGCCCCTGCTCTACTCTCTCGCCTTGTCCAGCCAAGGTTTCACTCCTTGCGACGAGATAGACGCAAGTCCTAAGAACTATGGAGGATGGACACCGAAAGGTAGTGCTCTGGGCATGGTTCCGCTAAAAACAGCCCTCGCCCACTCTAACAACCACGCCTCGGTATATCTATTGAGCCTGATTCGCCCTCAAAACTTCATTGATTTCTTGCGCGACCAGCTGAAGATTTCCACTTACACCATGCAACCCAACTTGACTATTGCACTGGGGTCAGGCGATGTGAGTGTGGGAGAGATGGCGAGTGCCTACACCATGTTCCCAAGCATGGGAATCCACTACTCTCCGCTTCTGGTGACAAGAATCGAAGATGCTGATGGCAATATCATCACCAACTTTACTCCAAGAATGAATGAGGTGTTGAGCAAGGAGAAGGCTGCTCAGATGATTTATATGCTGAAGGCGGTCATTAACGAAGGTACGGGCCGTTCGCTGAGAGGCGGCGAGTATCACATCACTGGCGACTTGGGTGGCAAGACTGGTACGACCAACAGCAATGCTGATGGCTGGTTTATA
>JAAYDO010000032.1 GCA_012729225.1 Bacteroidales bacterium
GAAGACGACCGCATCTGGAAGTGTCGCAACTGTGGACATATTGTGATAGGCAAGAATGCTCCAGAGGAATGCCCCACCTGCAATCATCCACAGAGCTATTTCGAGATCTCTGCTGTGAACTATTAATTGTATCAAATATGTCCTGCGATCAAGTGAATGGCAGGACATGTATGATGGATTGTCTTTTAACCATCATGCATCTATCAAGGTATGGTGTTTGAGGAAGATTTCTAAAAGACAGCTATGATGCAGAGACTGTTATGAAATCCAGAGGTTTTCCTTTACCAAGGGAAATCCTCTGGATTATTTCTGGAGTCAGAACGATGGTTTTGGTTCAAACCATAGATTGTCCTCATGTCCTCATCTGTGAGTGAGAACTGCATCACTTCAAGATTCTCGGCAAAGTGATTAGGCTTGCATCGGGGAATAGTGATGAGTCCACGTTGCACAATCCATCGAAGCACTATCTGCGAGACTGTCTTCTGATATTTCTGTGCCAATAACTGAAGTACAGGATTACCTGCAATGTCAATGTCTCCTTGCCCGAAAGGTCCCCATGCCTCAATCTGTATGCCTTGACTGAAGTTAAATTCTATGTTCTCCACTTGCGACAGATAGGGGTGTACCTCTATCTGATTTGATCACAGGTCTTATTTCTGCATACGAGAGTAAATCCACCAAATGATTTGGATTGAAGTTGCTCACGCCAATAGAGCCAATCTTTCCCTCCTTCACGTATGACTCCATCACTCGCCATGTGAATCTCACACACTCCTTCACTGGCCAATGGATCAGCATGAGATCAATGTAGGGTGTGTTCAGTTTCATGAGACTTTCATCAATGGATTTTCTCACAGCCTCTTCACCTTCACGCATGATGGGTGGAGCCACTTTTGTGGTAAGGAAGATCTCTTCTCTTGCCACACCACTGTTGATCATACCTTTTCCCACCTCTATTTCGTTTTCATACATCTGGGCTGTGTCAATATGCCTGAACCCAGCTTGCAGAGCCATACAAACATTGTTTGTGGCATTCTCATCTCTGAGTGTCCATGTTCCAGCCCCCATCTGAGGTATTTCAATGCCGTTGTTGAGTCGTATCATCTTCTTGTGATTTGTGTTGAAAGGTTTTGTTTTTGGATTATTGTTCTCATGTTCAGAGTCTTTCCCCTTGGCTATTGCTTTCTTACAAAATGAGGAAAATCATCATTGCCTGAAGTGGGATGGTATATAAATCCCTCATGTTCAAATGCTTTTAGCCCATCGGAATGTGAGATCTGTTGTTGGAGCATGAATCTGACCATAGCACCTCGGCAGGATTTTGCCCATACTGCTTGCACTTTCATTTCATCGTTCTTCTTCACATAGAATAGAGGATGAATCACTTTTACCTCCTTTGTCACCCTGTTCCAGTCAAACAGATGCTCATACTCCTCGGTAGAGAGATGCACTAATATTCCATCATCAGCCTTCACGCTGTCAATGAGCACATCGGTCAGTTTGTCTTTCCAGAATTGATTGACGGGTTTGTCGTGAGTAGCCTCCAAGGTCACACAATGCTCCATCCTGTAGGGGACAATCCCGTCCATCGGGCGAAGCAACCCATAGAGGAAGCAAGTAATCCACAGATGGTTCTGCCCATACTCTATAGCCTTTGGACTGAGTGACTCCGCACGTAGATGTTTATATGCCTGTCCGTTGTACGCCATGATGGCAGGTACAGGTTTTACATGTGGAAAGTTCTGATAGCGAATCCTGTTTTCAATTGCAATCTTCTGGCTGCAATCCAACTGTTTCGCCAGTTCGTCTGTGTTCATTCGTGCCATTTCTTCAGCCAGCATATTGCCTGTTGTCTGAAACATCGGTTCTGACAGAGGCTTCCCCTTCACCTTTTCGGTCGGAAACATTATCTTTGCATTTGCCAGTAGTATTTGCATGAAAAGTTCTTTCTATATTTGTGTGGTGTCTCTTTATCTCTTTGTGATTCTTGCCAAATACTCGTAGTGCTCACCTTCTGCCAGGATTTCCACCTTGTAGCCACATGCTTCAGCATTCTCCATGAGCGTGTCCTTGTCTATATACAACCAAGGGAAAGGCTCTCCCTTTGTCCTCTTGTATTGCATCTGGTAAGTGAGTTCTCCATAATACTGATCCGTGTCAGGATATTCAATCTGCCCATCTTCGTCTTCAAACACATAACTAATATCCGAAGAGTCGCACAGCAACTGTCCTCCTTGAGCCAAAATATGATCCATGTGGGCAAAGAAGGCAGGCATGTTGCTTAATGTGCCCATGATTCCCATGCCATTCATAAGAATCAGAATCGTGTCAAACTGTCCTTCCAATGTGAAAAGGTCTTGTTCCAGCACCTGCTCAACTCCTCTTTCCCTCATTGTCTCAACCGAGAGAGGAGAAATGTCGATAGCAGTCACATCCATGTCTCGCTCCTGAAGAACAAGAGAATGGCATCCTGCTCCAGCCCCCACGTCCAAAACCTTTCCTTGAGCCATATCCAACGCCTTCTTTTCTATCTCCGACATGTCCTCGTATTTGCGGAAAAGCACCTCTACAGGTATCTCATCCTCCTCAAACATAGGGGAGAACACCCGAAGTTTGCCTGCCACTCCATTTGCATGATAATCAGCAATGGCTCTTCCCATTGGGTCTGCATCTCTATTCATAAGTGAAAGTTTTTTCTTTGATGAAATCTTTTGTGAAGTTATTTATTTGTTGAGCCTCCAACCGTTCTCGCCATGATATATCATCTGTTTGCTCATGCCTCCGTCTATGCAGATGTTTTCACCAGTGATGAACCCCGCCTTTTCAGAGCAGAGAAAGAGCACCATGTTGGCAATGTCCATCGGATTGCCCACACGCCCTGCTGGTTGCTGTGTGGCATCTGCACCTTTATAGACAGTATAAGCTGTGTCAATCCAGCCGGGCGAAATGCTATTGACCCTCGCTTTGCCTGCAAGACTTACCGCCAAGGCATGAGTGAGTGCCGCTATTCCACCCTTTGCTGCGGTGTAACTTTCAGTCTGTGGTTGGCTCATTCGGTCACGCGATGAAGAGATGTTGATGATGGAAGCACCCTCTGCAAGATGGTTTCTCAGGAGTTTGACCAGATAGAAGGGAGCAGTCACTCCTACATTGAGCGCATACTGAAAATCCTCGTACGAGCATTCATCAATCCCCCTCATGATGGGCAGGGCATTGTTGATGATGCAATCAACCTTGCCATATTTCTCAATCACATAGTTGGCAAACTCCTCAAGAACCTCCTTCTTGGAGATGTCGCCCACGAAGCAATCACCCTCCTTTTTGTCAATAATACATACATGCGCTCCTGCTTTCAGAAATTCATCAGCAATGCACTTGCCAATGCCTTGCGCACCTCCCGTAATGATGGCTACCTTATCTTTCATTTCTCCTATTCTGTGTAATTCTGTCTTACAGCCTTTGGCAACTTTGCGACCACAAGGTCATAGGATTCTCTGATCCATGACTTGACCAATTCGTCATCAAGCAGTTCGTAATACACATCGCTCCAGTGCTTCTTGTTCCAATGCCAAGCAGGACTGACATCTGAATACTGCTCACGAAGTTTCTCATTTCTTTCAGGAGAGAGTTTCAATGCAAATCTTGGAGCAGAATCCTTCATGTCGTGCTTGCCTCCACCCAGCCATAGACAAAGGAAAATCTTTCCTTCAATCCTGAAGGTGATAATGTCATCTCCAAACGGCTGGTCTTCAGTCACACCGTAGAGCGATAACGTATATTCTCTTATCTGTTCTATATTTATACCACAATCCATGTTTTCTTTATCTTACGATTGTCTCGACCTCAGAAGAGATGTCCCTTAGGGCGATGACAAAATTACTAATAATATTTTTAGTTTGGCTCATAACTTCACCTAAATCTTCTTTTTTTGATGTTTATAAGCCTTAAAAGACTTGTTTTTAATAGTATTCTATCATCATCACAAGGTGTCTGAGCAAAAGATTGTCAGAAAGTACTCATCTGTTTCAGTGTAAGACAGAATAAAGTCTATGGTAGATGCATGGAATTTCGGCTCTATTCATCCCGAAGGCATCTCGAACTCATCTCGAAGGCATCTCGAACTCATCCCAAAGGCTTACGGTAGGATTGGGGAGAATATTTTCTTCCTCTGCCTACTCATTCAAAATTCATGGGCTGTTTACTGCAATTCCACCTGTGGCAGAAGAAAGATGTAGCAATTCCGGCAGGATGAGTTGTTGGGCAACTCATATAAGAAAGTGAAAGAGGTCATAATGAGTTGTGATAAAAATCATACCTTATTTATATACAATGATATATGGATGTTAAATGATTCAATGCTTTAATTGTAAAAACGCATGCATGGTTCATGGGTCATCGCACCATTGTTCGTGGGCACTTGAAGCATTGCTCGTTGGTCATTGAACAATGGTGCATTAGGCCATGAAGAATGC
Source organism: Bacteroidales bacterium (assembly GCA_012729225.1). Lineage (GTDB taxonomy): Bacteria > Bacteroidota > Bacteroidia > Bacteroidales > Bacteroidaceae > Minthosoma. The sequence continues at coordinate 4,473 of JAAYDO010000032.1, forward strand.
TTCAGTCATGTGATGTGCCCTATAGAGGGGAAGTGCATGCCATTTGACCTTTGCAAGTACCTATGCTTATTTGCCCTCCCTGAGTGATAGGATAAGAGTGCGTTAATTTTATGGAATTAATATGGAAACAAGCGGTATCCTGCTTTCTTGGATACTCCGTATGGTATTCTTTCGTGCAAACACATGGCTAAATAAATGCAGATTTGTTAAGACAGATTCTAAACATCGAGGATACATATAAAATGAAAGTGCCTCTGCATCACGCAGAAGCACTCCCGATTTGTTAGATTAGCTATATTAATGAAAAACTTACTTTGTCTTCGGTTGTGACCTTAGACGCTGCAAAGTTACATTTTTTTTTCATAACTCAGCAATGTTTGTATAACTTTTTTACAAAAAAATGATTTTTTCATTGTAATTGTCCTATATGAGTGACTGTTTTGTCCTTTTTGTGTAACATCATATAATAATATCGTCTTGAAAATATAAATATACTCCATTCTTTAATGAATGTTACATTTCTTCTTCTTTAACCAGAGCATGATGCCTGTGATGGGGAGCGAGGCGGCTATGAGGCTGAGAAGAAATGCGAGGAACTTTCCGAAAAGACCAGCAATAGCTCCAGAGTGAATGTCGTAACTCATGCGGAAGATGAGATCGCCTTGGTTGATGTCCTTCAAGCCATACACGCCTCCTCCTTGCAGTTCGGTGAGGGTGTAGGGGTCATAGAAGTGATAGACATTGGAGTAGTGGCGACCGGGCAGGGGATTATGCACCACCGTATAGACACCATTGTCGTAGGGAGGAAAGTCAAAGCGAAGTGATTCTCTGCTGAAATCGGGATGGCTCTCCAATACTTTCTGCCACATGGCATCATCGTCAGCCATAGAGAGGTCTGCCCCCTCAGTGATGGATGTTGGCATGTTCCATTCATGATAGTCTTTGCCTGTGAGGAGGGTGTAGTAGCCTCGTGAGAAGGAAGGGAAACTCCATGTAAGACCGGTGAAGACAATGAGGATAAGCGGAATGAGTGCCAAGCCGCCTACTGAGTTGTGGAGATCGTAGATAACTCTGCGAAAACCACCGTTCCATTTCACACTGAGACGCTGACGGAGAATCTTTTTGCTCCATTTGCGGGGAAACCACAGAATGAAGCCAGTGAGGAGTTCTATAAGGAAGATGACCATGCTCCAAGCAATGATTGGACCACCAATCTCACGAGGAAGCCAAAGTGAACGATGCCCTGCCAACATGAACTGGAAGAACCGCTGGCCAGCAGATGTGCCGACGAAAGTGCCTGTATAGGGATTGACATTCACATGACCATAAGTGGTGTTTGCCGAGGTGAAGGTGATGGAGGAGGCTTGAGGAGCAGGGTAGTAGGTGACACCTAATATGGTGACTTCCTCCGTTGCTTCCATCTCTCGGAGAACAGGGAGCATCTTCTCCTTGATTTCACGAGGTGAAAGTGGCTCAGAACCAACAGAAGGAGTGATGGGTTCATTCCCCATCGCTCCTATCTCATTGGCAAAAGCGTAGGCCGCACCTGTGATTGCCATGATGACAATAACCAGTCCTGAGACCAGACCTAACCACAGGTGTGTGGCTCTAATGATTTTTCTCATTCAAATATGCTGATTTCTATTTAGAAATTATAGGAAACCGTGAAGCGGAAGTTGCGACCTGGTTCGGACTGCCATGTGTAGTAGTTGCCGTATTTGCATCCGCTGAAGAGGTAGGCATCCATGATGTTATTGACATTGAGGAGGAGTGACACCTTGTCTTTTCTCCATCCCAGTGAACCATCCACACGGATATAGTTTGGCATGGGCTGTTCATTCACTCCGTCAGCAAAAGTCCATGTGCTTCGATCCAGAAGTGAGGTCTCGCCAATAGATGCGCTAAGCCCCTTGAACAAGCCATTTTGCACTTCATACTTCAGCCAGAGGTTGAACTGGTGTTTGGCATGTCCAGGCATTTGTTTGCCAACAGGACTGGCAGGGTTCTGTGATTTGGTCACCTTGTAGTCGGTATAAGCATAGTTGGCCATGATGTTGAAACCTGGGAGAATCTGCCCGTTCACATCAAACTCAATTCCCTTTGACACTGACTGACCTACCTGTATGTAGTAACTCTCTGAACCTGTGTTGCTGGGGTCGGAAGAGATTTGATTGTCGATCAAGATGCGATAGAGCGAGAGGGAGGTCTGCAAACGTCCATCCATCCAGTTGCGCTTGGCACCAATCTCCCAGTTGTTGCTGACAACAGGCTTCACCTTTTCACCACTACGCTTCTGTCCCATCTGTGGAGAGAAAGTCTGGTCGTAGAGGGCATAGAAAGAGGTGAAAGGGTCCAGTCGGTAGGTAAGACCCACACGTGGAGAGAAGTGATTGACAGTTGTCTTGGTCGTTCCATAGGAAGCGTCCTTCACATGAGTGAATCGGCCAGCAAGCGTGAGGAGCAGTTTATCGTTGAAGAAACCGAGCATGTCCTGCACATACACGCCATAGGAACTCTGTGAAATCTGTGTGTTGTTGGCACGTTCCTTGATGTTGCGAGAACGGTCGAAGTGAGGGTAGCCATAGTATGGAGTGCCCATAGGCTGGTTGTGGAATACATTGTAAGTGCCTGCACTGTCGAGGGCAAAGGCCTGCATCCAGTCATACCAGGCATGCTTGTCGCTCATGTCTAAACCGCCAAGAACTTTGTGAGAAATGTTGCCAGTGTCAAACTTTCCGTTCAGATTCACTTGACCAAACTTCATCTCGTTGAGCACATCTGCATTGGAGATGGTGCGCAAGATGTTGCCATTGTCTTCAACATTGTATGCCCAGAGCGAACTTCCTGTGCGAGAGTAATTGGAATATGCCAACTGTGTGGTCAGTTTCCAGTCTTCGCCAAACTTCTTCTGATAGTTGAGAATCAGCGTATGGTCGAAGGCACGAGTGGGCTCTAATCCTGGTTCGAGGAGAGAATAGTCACGAGGAAGGGTCTTATAACCTGAAGGGGAGAAAGTGTAGCCACCACCAATGTTGGAGGCATTCATGTATTGAAGATTGTATTCAAGTGTGAGGAGAGAGTTGTCGTCTATCAAATAGCGAACGACAGGTGCGATGCTGTAGCGTTTATTATGCTCATACTGACGCATGGAGTTAGAGGTCATACCCATCACATTCAAGCGATAGAGAAGTTTCTTGCTCTTGTCGAGATGCCCATCTAAATCAAGGGTGGCACGATAGTAGTCATAACTGCCGAGTGTGATGCTTGCATTTCCCTTGTCTTGACCAGTAGGCTTTTTGGTCACTACGTTGTAGAGACCTGAAGGTTCGCCATTAGACATCATGAAGCCAGCAGGCCCTTTCACGAACTCCAAGCGGTCCACATAACTCATGTCCTCTGTCATTGGTCCCCAAGTGCTGGTGAAGTTCATGCCCTCACGGAATGCTGCCACACGAGAGCCTCGAGCATTCACCCTCACATAGTCGCCCCAGTGTTCCAGCTTGCTCACGCCACTCACGGTGCGCTGAATACCCTCGTCAGCAGAGAGTATGCCCAGATCATCCATCATCTCTTTAGACACCACACGAATGCTCTGTGGCACTTGAATGATGGGCATGTTGAGTCTTAAACTTTGAGAAACAGTCTTCTTTGTGTAGGGTTGGAGAACTCCTTTCACGACCACTTCGCTGATATTCTGTTCTGCAAAAACGAAGTTGCTGTCGGCCAAAACTTGTGTGTTTTCTTCTCCTGCCTTGGTGGAAAGTGTCGCTCCACATGCCATCAAGGTCATCAATGCTAATCTTTTTACCATATTATTCTTTTACCTAATCTTTTTACCTGAAATTTTTTGCAAAGGTACGGCTATTCCTGAGACCTCACAATACTCATATTTTGGTAAACAGACTCTGGCTATTGGTATTTCAGACCTTGATGGATGTGAAATGAACTCATTCCTTTCTTTCATGCCCGATTCTATCTCGCAGAAAATGAAATACACTTACTTTGCCAACGAAGTGGGCTCCATTTTTATTTCTATAAATATTCACATCTCAAGATAATAGCAAAATGATGTGTGTCAGTAAAATGAAATCAAACGAAATCGAATAGGAGTAGGGAAGCCTCCTCTGAGGAATAAATGTAAAGTGAATAAGGGTCATTGAATTTGCCATACTCATGTTTGAAGAGATAAAAAAAGAGCCAGACAGTCGTTGTGACCGTCTGGCTCAGTGTTGAATGTTTGAACAGGGAACTTATTACATGTTTTCGCAAGAGGAGTGTGCTTCCTTCTTCACTTTCTCGTCCTTCTTGAGTTGGCGAGCCTTGTAGCCAAACTTTTCAAATCCTTTCTGAATCTTCTCAGGAGAGGTCTTGTCAGCATCGTACTCTACTGCTACTGTCTGATCCTCCACACTGGTGGTAATCTTCTTTACTCCCTTCTCAAAACGGAGATTTCCCTTAATCTTCTTCTCGCAGTTGTCACAGTGCATCTGTGGAGTGGTGGTGTAAACAACTGTCTTGATGTCTTTTGCCATAGCCATAATTGACACCATCAACATCATGGCAAGCATTGTGATTGTCTTTTTCATTTGTTTCTTTATTTTTATGAATGAATGTAAGAGTTGTATTTGCGTGTATGTTCTTTTGCCTCTAAGCAGAGAATGGAGTGGGATTATAGCCTTCCAATATTGTATCTGATGCCTACATATCCCATCGCTCCTTCCACAGGCCCATACACAGTAGTTGTGTCAAAGTTCTTTCCCCAAGGATTGCCACCGTCGATGACAGCATTCTTCTGTTTGCGGTTGGTGAGGTTCTCTCCACCCACATACACTGAGAAGTTGCGGAACCAACGGGTTACCTGAAGATTGAGCATCTCATAGGCGTTGAAATGGCTGTTCCATGATGGAGAGCCATCAATGAGGGTATATGCCTTAGGCATGCGACCACCACCGTTGAGTTGGAGTGTTGCATCGAACTGCCAGATGCCGAGCGGTGTTTTGTAGGAAGCGGTGAACAGCCCTTTGTAGCGACTCTGCAAAGGTTTTTCCATCCGCTTTCCTTGGATGGTCTCTCGTGCATCATTGTATCTATATGCGGCTGTCATCGTCAAACCCTCAAAGAGAGGATAGGTGGCGTCTATCTGAAACACGTGGGAATAACTCAGCCCTTTCAGGTTGCCGATGTGCACTGCATGAGGATTGCTGTCCAGATCCAACACCGCCTGATGATTGAAGCGGGTATAGTAGTAGTCTGCATTCACCTTGAGGTATTTGTTGCCTATCGGAATGTTCCACTGGGTGTTTGTGCCAAAGTTCCATGCCTCTTCCATGTCGAGTTGGTCGAAGGAGAACTGACGACCGCTTGCCAGCAGATAACTGTATTCTGCTAAGGGATGCACGGCTCTATAGCCCTTTCCTGCAGAGAAACGCAGGCCTACTAAATCGCTTGCTTGCCATTTCAGGTGAAAACGAGGAGTGGCAAAAGTTCCATATAGATTGCTGTGATCCATACGAATTCCTGCCATTGCAGTGAGGGTGGAGCCCAGTTCGTAGGTGTATTGAGCATATGCTCCGGGCACATTCTCTTTCTCGTTCCATCGGGTGCGGCTTGCATTGCGCATGTTTTCCAGATTGTAGAGTTGACCGAAGTAGTCATGATTGAAACTTACACCTGCTGACACCTCATGATTCTGATTGAAATGGTGTTCCAGCAACAGTGAGGCATAGAGGTTCTTCTCATTTACGTAGTAGTTCTTATAACCGAAGATAGCATCCTGCTCGTGCATGTTGGCATGAGCCAATAGTGCCACATTTGTGCCATGTTCAGGGTTTAGCATGAAGGCATGCTTCATATATGCCCCATAGCGGTTGGTCTTGACATTGCCATGCCAGATGTCGCCACTCTCGTTGATGGCATTCATGTTCATGGCAGGACCAAATTTGCGGTCTTCATTCAGCAATCCCAACCCACCATGAAAGATGTAGTGATCGGTCTTGGCATGCCATCTGTTTTGGAAATTGAACTGCCGATTGTTGGGCGAGTCTTGCCACCCATCATTATTCTTGTCGTGGTGTTCCCAATTATTCTCAAAGTGTCCAAGCAGTTCGGTGGACACCTGCTTGTTAAGATGGATGTTTCCCTCGGCATTTGCCTCCATTTTAGACATGGTGTTACCATAAAGGTTGATGCTCATGCCTTGCTCGTCTTCTGGTTTGAGATAATCCACATTGATTTGACCTGTGATAGACTCATAGCCGTTTTTGACAGAAGAAGCTCCCTTGCTCACCTGTATGCTCTTCATCCATGTGCCAGGCACGTAGCCAAGGGAGTAGGGCATGGCAGCTCCTCGAAAGTCGGGCAAGTTCTCGGTGAGCATCTGCACATAAGTGCCAGAGAGACCTAATAGTTTGATCTGTCTGGCTCCTGTGGCAGCATCGGAATAATTAATATCTACAGAGGGATTTGTGCTAAAACTCTCACCCAAATTGCAACAAGCCATCTTGAAGAGTTCTGTCTTGTTGATGATGGTGCCATTCATAGCACCAGCCATGCGTGAGGTGCCGGGACGACTACTCACCACTGTCACCTCGTTCATCATTTCTTCACCCACAGGGTCATCTTCCATGGCTTGTTGTGCCCCCATGGAAGTTGCTAACATCGTAGAGATGCCCAGCAAAGAATATATTTTGTTGTTCATGAATTATACTAATTGTTCGTTACTTGATTTATCTATATATATAAATGAAGATAAAGCAAGTATTAAATAATTAGCACACGGATAAGATGCAGATAATGTGTGGGTGGTGCATGAGGCATGACCCTAATGATCTGCGGAGAGATAAATCGAACAAATTGGATGAAGGGAATCTCTAAACCAACATGAGCGATCATCATGGGTTGAATAGACTGGAAATCCACGTGCATGCTCTGCGCCATTGAGGCTGGTGAGAGCTTCACGACCTCTACAGTCATGCACTCGCTGGTTGTTTCGTGACATCCTTCATGATCGGATGTGACTGATTGAATCATATCCACAGTCATAGTCTCTCCATGATGCATACAGTGCATCATAGGGATACCTACTCCCATATATATAAGTAGTAGGGAGAGTATTACATTGATGGATATGTTTAGATTCCTCTTCATTGACGGCACAAAGTTAGTCTTTTTCTTTCAATGTTCAAATATTACACATGTATATTATGGATTTTTAAGAACCAAACAGAGTTTGATGGATAGCGAAAAGATGTAGGGAAAAGACTTGACTTTGATTTCACTCTGTCGTATAGGCTTTCCCCTTATCATTTTCCTTCTATGAACATCTATATCATAGTTTTTACCTATGAATAAGATTCTTGTTTATTTAACGTTAGTTCGACGGATTCAGAATAGTGCAAGCCGTGTGTCACATGTCCTTTGTGTATTGATGTGCGGCTTCTTTGGAAATAAGCAATATGCAGCAATGACCTCCAGTAAATCGACTATGAAATTGAGAAGTTCCCTTTCTCGGTTGTTAGGTGTATTAGTCACATCTGTTCTGATATCTAATTGGACTTCAAATTGAATTTTTCCCTATATTCGCGAGGTGTCAAGCCGAGCGTGCGCTTCACATATCGAGTAAAGTAGTTGGTTGTATTGAAATCCAATTTGTAGGCAACGTCGGTAATGGTGAGATCATCACGCTTCAGGAGGCGAACTATTTCTTGTGTTGTGAAGTAGTCAATGTAGAAAGAGGCATTGTGACCTGTGGCTTTAATGCTGCATTCTGACAGGTATTGTGGTGAGATGTTGAGCATGGAAGCATAGTATTCCACCTTGCGGTTTTTGCGGTAATGTCCTTCCTGCAATAGGACGATAAATTGTCGGGTAATGCGGGTGCTCTGGTCGATACCCGCTAGTTCTGTTGCATGATAGCGTGAATGGATATCGTACATGTCGAGTACCATCATCTCAATGCTTCGGGCTACCATCTCGGCATAATAGATATGTGTGAGTCGATTGTGCTGCAGTTGCACTTCTGTAAAATCATGAAGGATGGTCTGAACCTCTTCGCTCGTCATTTTGATGACAGGATTTTCCGCCATGGCAAGCAGTCCCTTCATCTCATAGTTGCTCTTGGGAAGCGATATGCGCATGAAGCGTTGTGTGATGATGGCACTCCTCATGGTGAATCCGTCACTGAGACGAATGTCATTTATCATTGTACGGTTAGGCATAATCAGACAATCGTTCATTTGGGCCTCTACGGGCTTGCTGCCAATCCTAAATGTGATCTTGCCGGATGTGACGATGATGTGCAGGCATGTTCCTATGAAACCGTCACTCATTGCATCATAGACATCATCTGTGAATATTACATCATCTTCTCGGAGAATATATGGTTCATCCCCGAATTGCGTTGGTTTTGTCATGCAATCCGAGCAGTAGTAGATTGAAGTATTCGTGGTCTCTATAGCCATAGGCCCTGCGCTTCATGACCTTGATTTTATTGTTAATGCCTTCAAGGATGGCATTCGTCAGTGGCGCATCATACCATGCAGGTATTCCGGTCCTGCTTGCCATCAGTGTGTTGGCGACCTTTA